>NZ_JABEPH010000240.1:0-9384 GCF_013004495.1 Rhizobium sp. SEMIA 4085 | reverse complement strand
GGCCTGCAAGGCGCTGAAGGAGGAAGGCTACAGGGTCATCCTTGTCAACTCCAACCCGGCGACAATCATGACCGACCCGGGTCTTGCGGACGCGACCTATGTCGAGCCGATCACCCCGGAAGTCGTCGCCAAGATCATCGCCAAGGAGCGGCCGGATGCGTTGCTGCCGACCATGGGCGGCCAGACGGCGCTGAACACGGCTCTTTCGCTAAAGCGCATGGGTGTGCTCGACCGATACAATGTCGAGATGATCGGCGCCAAGCCGGCCGCGATCGACATGGCGGAAGACCGCGCCCTCTTCCGTGAAGCCATGGCCCGCATCGGGCTGGAAACGCCGCGCTCGATGCTGGCGAACGCCACAGACATCAAGGACGCCGACCGCAAGATGCACGAGGCGGAGCGCACAAAGCTGCGCGAAAGCCTCTCGGGCGCCGCGCTCGACACTGCGCTGGACGATCTGGAAAACCAGTGGAACCTGGGCGAGAGCGACCGCAAGCAGCGCTATTTGAACCACGCAATGGCGATCGCCGCTCAGGCGCTCGATGACGTCGGCCTGCCGGCCATCATCCGCCCGTCCTTCACTCTCGGCGGCACCGGCGGCGGCATTGCCTACAACCGTTCGGAATTCTTCGACATCGTCGGCGGCGGCCTCGATGCTTCGCCCACGACCGAAGTTCTGATCGAGGAGTCGGTCCTCGGCTGGAAGGAATATGAAATGGAAGTCGTCCGCGACAAGGCGGACAATTGCATCATCATCTGCTCGATCGAAAACATTGATCCGATGGGTGTCCACACCGGCGACTCGATCACCGTCGCTCCAGCGCTGACGCTGACTGACAAGGAATATCAGATCATGCGCAACGCCTCAATTGCGGTGCTGCGCGAGATCGGCGTCGAGACTGGCGGTTCAAACGTCCAGTTCGCCGTCAATCCGAAGGACGGCCGCCTCGTGGTCATCGAGATGAACCCGCGCGTTTCACGCTCTTCGGCGCTCGCTTCCAAGGCAACCGGGTTCCCGATCGCCAAGGTCGCGGCGAAACTCGCGATCGGCTACACGCTGGACGAACTGGAAAACGACATCACCGGTGGCGCCACACCCGCCTCCTTCGAACCGTCGATCGACTATGTCGTCACCAAGATCCCGCGCTTTGCCTTCGAGAAGTTCCCGGGCGCCTCGCCGATCTTGACGACGGCGATGAAGTCCGTCGGCGAAGTCATGGCGATCGGCCGCACCTTCGCCGAATCACTGCAGAAGGCGCTCCGCGGCCTCGAAACGGGGCTGACTGGCCTTGATGAAATCGAAATTCCAGACGTCGAGGAAGGCGAGTCCAGCCAAAACGCCATCCGTGCCGCGATCGGCACGCCGACGCCCGATCGCCTGCGTATGGTTGCCCAGGCGTTGCGCCAGGGCATGAGCGAGGCCGAGGTTCACGAGGGCTCCAAGATCGACCCGTGGTTCATCGCCCAGTTCAAGGCGATCGTCGACATGGAGGCCCGTATCCGCGAGCATGGCCTACCGAGCGACGCCGCAAACCTGCGTATGCTCAAGGCCATGGGCTTTTCGGACGCGCGCCTCGCGACGCTGACGAACAAGCGTCCGAAAGAAGTGGCGGAACTTCGCAACAGCCTGAATGTCCGCCCGGTTTTCAAGCGCATCGACACCTGCGCGGCCGAATTCGCCTCGCCGACTGCCTATATGTATTCCACTTACGAAACGCCCTTCGTCGGCGCCGCCCGCTCCGAGGCGCAGGTCTCCGACCGCAAGAAGGTCGTCATCCTCGGCGGCGGTCCGAACCGTATCGGCCAGGGTATCGAGTTCGATTACTGTTGCTGCCACGCCGCCTTCGCACTGAAGGATGCCGGCTACGAAGCGATCATGATCAACTGCAACCCGGAGACCGTCTCGACCGACTACGACACCTCCGACCGCCTCTATTTCGAGCCGCTAACGGCCGAAGACGTGATCGAGATCCTGCGCGCCGAGCAGGAGAAGGGTGAGGTCGTCGGCGTCATCGTCCAGTTCGGCGGTCAGACGCCGCTGAAGCTTGCCGAAGCGCTGGAAAAGAACGGCATCCCGATTCTCGGCACCGCGCCGGATGCGATCGACCTTGCCGAGGACCGCGACCGCTTCCAGAAGCTCCTGATGAAGCTCGACCTCAACCAGCCGAACAACGGAATTGCCTATTCCGTCGAGCAGGCCCGCCTCGTCGCCGCCGAAATCGGCTTCCCGCTGGTTGTACGCCCCTCCTACGTTCTCGGCGGCCGCGCCATGCAGATCATCCACTCGGAATCGATGCTGCAGACCTATCTGCTCGACACCGTTCCGGAACTGGTACCGGAAGACATCAAGCAGCGCTATCCGAACGACAAGACCGGCCAGATCAACACGCTGCTCGGCAAGAACCCGCTGCTCTTCGACAGCTACCTGGCGAACGCTATCGAGGTCGACGTCGACTGCCTCTCCGACGGCGATGACGTCTACGTCGCCGGCATCATGGAGCACATCGAAGAAGCCGGCATCCATTCCGGCGACTCGGCCTGCTCGCTGCCGCCGCGCTCGCTGTCGGGGGACTTGCTCGACGAGCTCGAGCGCCAGGCAAAGGCCATGGCCAAGGCTCTGAATGTCGGCGGTCTGATGAACGTGCAGTTCGCTATCAAGGACAGCACCGTCTACGTGCTCGAAGTCAACCCGCGTGCCTCGCGCACCGTGCCATTCGTGGCAAAGACCATCGGCGCGCCGATTGCCAAGATCGCCGCCCGCGTCATGGCCGGCGAAAAGCTGGATGCGGCCTTCGCCGCCTACGGCCAAAAGCCCGACCCGCGCGCCCTGAAGCACATTGCCGTCAAGGAGGCCGTCTTCCCCTTCGCCCGCTTCCCGGGCGTCGATACGCTGCTTGGGCCTGAAATGCGCTCGACCGGGGAGGTCATCGGCCTCGACACCGATTTCGCCCTTGCCTTCGCCAAGTCGCAGCTCGGCGCCGGCGTTGAACTGCCGCGTGACGGGACGGTCTTCGTCTCCGTTCGCGACCACGACAAGCCGCGCGTGCTGCCTGCGATCCGTGTTCTTGTAGGCGAAGGTTTCAAGGTACTCGCCACCGGCGGCACGCAACGTTTCTTGGCTGAAAATGGCATCGAAGCGACGAAGATCAACAAGGTGCTCGAGGGCCGGCCGCACATCGAGGATGCGATCCGCAACCGCCAGGTCCAACTTGTCATCAACACGACGGACGGCAACAAGGCGATCTCCGATTCGAAGTCGCTCCGCCGCGCGACCCTGATGCAGAAGGTGCCGTATTACACGACCATGGCCGGTGCCGAAGCAGCCGCCCAGGCGATCAAGGCGCTGAAGGCCGGCAACCTCGAGGTTCGCCCGCTGCAGAGCTATTTCCAAGCGTTAGACGACCGGAAGTTGCCGTAAAACCTCCCGGATGTTAGCGTTGCGGCGGTACATCCGGAGCGGTTGATGGCAAAGAACATCGTCATTCTGTTCGATGGCACATCGAACGAGATTTCGGCCGACCGGACCAATATTGTCAGACTATTCGGCACCTTGAAACGCTCGGATGAGCAGATCGTCTACTACGATCCAGGCGTCGGCACGTTCGGCGCGGCCAATGCCTGGTCGAGACTGCTTCGCAAATCCTATGAGGTTTTCGGGCTCGCGACGGGCTGGGGCCTCGACCAGAACGTCAAGGAAGCCTACCGCTTCCTGGTCGAAAACTACGATCGCGGCCCGCCCGACACCGCTCGGCGGCATTCCGACCGCGACCGCATCTACATCTTCGGCTTCAGCCGTGGCGCCTATTCGGCGCGGGTGCTAGCGGGTTTCATCCATGCCTTCGGCCTTACAAGCCGGCATCATCTCAACCTGCTCGATTATGCCTACAGGACCTACAAGGGAATTTCCGCGCACGAAGAGAAAGCCGGCGGCGCTGCGCAGAATGGTGGCGAGCCCCCGTCTTCTCCTTTCGCCGCCAGGCTCTTCTAAGAACGCATGCCAAAAAACGCCCGCCCGCCGATAAAGCTGCTTGGTCTTTTCGATACGGTGACCTCAGTGATCGAAACGGGGAAATGGTTTCCGCAGTTCAAGACCCATCCGTTCACCCGTAAGAACCCGAGCGTCGAATGGGTGCGGCACGCAGTCGCCATAGATGAACGGCGGACCATGATCCAGCCAGAGCTCTGGGAGCAGGACCAGGAATATTGGGGTCGCCCGTTCCGGCCGAAGGCACCGGTGGCGAAGCAGAATTTCCGGGAAGTATGGTTCGCCGGCGTCCACGGCGATATCGGCGGCGGCTATCCGGAAGCGCAAAGCGGGGCAGTCAAGATCCCCCTAGCCTGGATGATCCAGGAAACGCAACCGGCCGGGCTCCTCTACCGCACCCGCATCGTTAACGACATCGTGCTCGGAAAAGGCGGGAAGAAGTATGTGCCGCTGAACGCCACTGCTCCCTTCCATGATTCCATGACCGCCGGGTGGAAAATCCTTGAATACATTCCGCGGCGGGTGCCGGAAAATTCCTGGCGCCGGCAGGGCAACCGCAATGCGATCTATTTTCCGTTGAGCGACCGGCGCTTCATTCGGGACGATGCGCTGATCCATATCTCGGTCAAGGAACGGATGAATTCCAGCTCCTACAATCCGCCGAATCTGCCTGCGGATCCTGACTTCGTTTCTTAACGGCTTGAATCACTCTCTGCGATTACTTGTCCAAGCGCTTGATCCGACTCACATCTTCACCAACGCGATCGGCGTGCTGCGAGGAGACAGTCGGCCGGGCGCGCCACATTACGAATTTTATGGAAATCGGCGGCAACGATCTGCTATAAGCGGGCGATTAGGATTATTGCACGGTTCCGAAGTCCCCTTCGGGACCTGTTTTCTTTTGTGTCGCTGCCTGACTATAGGACACGAAGATCAAAGGACAGGAAAATGGTTGATAAGGTTCCGATGACACAGGGTGGTTTCGTCAAGCTGCAGGAAGAGCTGCGCTGGCGTCAGCAGGAGGAGCGCCCGCGCATCATCGAAGCGATCGCCGAAGCCCGTGCCCATGGCGATCTTTCCGAAAACGCCGAATATCACGCAGCCAAGGAAGCGCAGAGCCACAACGAGGGCCGCATCAGCGAGCTCGAAGACCTGACGGCGCGCGCCGAAGTGATCGACCTTGCAAAGATGTCCGGCGACAAGATCAAGTTCGGCGCCAAGGTCAAACTCGTCGACGAGGACACCGAGGAAGAAAAGACCTACCAGATTGTCGGCGATCAGGAAGCCGACGTGAAAGCCGGCCGCATTTCCATCTCCTCCCCGATCGCCCGCGCGCTGATCGGCAAGGTAGTCGGCGATTCCATCGAGGTCATCGCACCGGGCGGCTCGAAAGCCTACGAAGTCCTGTCGATCTCCTGGGGTTGATTGCCTGTGGCGGAGACGGTCAAGGCGGCCGCAATCGATATTGCTGACGTCGAAATCATCGCACCGAACTTCAAGCAGCGACTGTCCGGCGTCACGTCGACGATCGTTCAGCTGATTCCCCTCCAGGTCAGACTCGGCATCAAGATTGCGACGCTCGGCCCCGGCTTACCGAAAGACCTACCGAAGCTGACGTGGAGACAGCTTCTTGGCGCATGGCGTCCGTCAGCCGGACGCCGGCAGCGCGTATGGCACGCACGACGCAACAACGAGATGGCCGCTGGTATCGTGCTGCGGCACGTGTTGCGCATGCCGCTGAAGCTGCTTTTTACGTCGGCCGCCCAGCGCCGCCATACCGCCTACACCCGCTGGCTTATCCGCCGGATGGACGCAGTCGTCGCGACCAATGCCCGGTCCGGTTCTTTCCTCCAGGTGCCGCATATTGTCATCCGCCACGGCGTCGATCTGGAACTCTTCCATCCACCCCAGACTGCCGAGGACACCATAGAGGCCACCGACCTGCCCGGGAGGTATCTCGTCGGCTGCTTCGGCCGCCTCCGGCATCAGAAAGGCACCGACCTTTTCGTTCGGTCAATGATCGATCTGCTGCCGCAACATCCAGATTGGACGGCGGTGATCTCCGGTCGGGTAACGGCAGAGCATAAAGCTTTTGCCGACAAGCTGCAGGCCGATGTCGCCGCCGCCGGCCTTGCTGATCGGATCGTCTTTCTGGGCGAAGTGCCAGACATCAAGGTCTGGTATCGCCGCCTAACCCTATATGTTGCCCCTTCCCGAAATGAAGGTTTCGGGCTGACGCCTCTCGAAGCTATGGCCTCGAAGACTACGGTTGTGGCATCGGACGCCGGAGCCTATGCCGAAATGATCGAGGACGGGACGAACGGAAGCGTCGTCCCGGCCGGCGATGGCGAAGCTCTCACGAAGGCAATCGCCCCCTATCTCGCCGATCCACAATGGACGCTCGCCCGTGGCGAGGTTGCGCTCGCGCATGTGCGGGCGAATTTTGCGCTGGAAGGCGAAGCGACGGCTCTGAAGGCCGTCTATGAGGATCTTCTGCGGCGGTAGAGGTCAATTCCATCGGCTTCGGCTTGCGCTTGAAACGTTCGAGACAGGTTCTGGCGACCGCGTCTTGCGAGAACCCGGCTTATCATCGTCTCGTTGCCGCCAGCTTGGAGGCTAGAACAGGATCATTGATCAGCCGCTGCTCGCCTTCGCGAAACTATCGACATCGCCGGCGTCGCCAATGAGACCGTTCGCCCAGCTCGGCCCCTCCGACCGGCTCGAGACCACCGGCTTGTGCGGCGCGCACGCTTCCAGGATAGCCTTGCCGAGCAGCTCCTGGTTCGACAGGCAGCGCGGAACAAAGCGTCCAATGGACGTAACGACAGGTGCATCTTCCGGTGTCTTCAGCGCGGCCCGATCGACCGGCGCGAAACGCTCCCGCATTCGGGAAATGGGAGATGACCTCGACGCCGAGCGTCCAGCACCAGTTCCTTTTCGACAATCGGAGATACCGCGCGCCATTATGTCTAAATATCTACGAGAGAGACATCCTTTACCTGTCGGATGGTCAACATCGTCCGCACGGTATCCACATTCTCCGTGGCCGTGAGCTCTTCGATCACAAAATCCTGAAAGCCCGCAAGGTTCTCAGCGACGCACTGCAAAAGGAAATCGGATTCGCCCGACACCATCCAGGCCTCTCGCACGAGCGGCCAATTGGCTGTCTGCTTGGCAAATGCCTTCAGATTGGCATCCGACTGATGTTTCAGACCGACCATGCAGAAGGCCACCAGATCATAACCGAGCGCCGGCGCATTCAAGAGCGCCCGATAGCCACGGATGAAGCCGGTTTCTTCCAGCTTACGCACCCGCCTCAGACACGGCGGCGCTGATATACCGACCCGCTCGGCAAGTTCGACATTCGTCATACGGCCATCATTCTGAAGCTCGCGCAGAATCTTCATATCTATTGCATCAAGTTCGACGCGCATCACCATGGTAGAGCTTCCTGTTTCTTTTGATCGGCCGTTGGCGGGCCGCTTCCTATTATTGCCCGCGACAAATTCAAACGCCGCGCTTCGCTGCCAAAGTATATTCAGTTGAGGTTCGAACTTGCCCTTGACACCCGCGCCAATCCATACATCGTCCTCGTTAAGCGTCGACCGCACCGCCTTGCTTTAATCGTGTTGCTGCCGAGATGCAGTGACCTCGGCAACACCAAGCCTCTAGCGAGGCAGAAATAGCGCGAAACCGGCCCCATATGCATCTTGATCCTTAAGGCTTTTTCATCTGATCTGATGCCCAAATGCGGGATGTTGAGCCGCGCTTGACTGATTGGCCGGGAGAAGAATAGGTCAAAGATCCATCATAGACAAAATCGATACCCCTTTCGTCAGACACTGTTTTCAATATCCCTGGTACTCGCTCGCGGATGCTTCAACGGAAATGATGATCGGCGCTTGCCCATTGCTGGCTCTCTGTTGTAGCGGTGTGGATGAAATGGTCGATAACAGCATCAGCCAGCGAAAACGAGGGCGTCGGGGTCAAACCAACAAAAACATCTGCGGATAGCCCATGATAATTACGCAAGCACTTGTGCGTATTCCATGCTGTCCCCTTGAAAGGTAGCTTGGTTCATCCCTAGACTATACAAAAGCGTTTATTACGATATCTCGCACGGCTTCGACAGGATGCCTGCCACCAAAGGATCCGGACCATGACTGCCCGACACACTAAAGTTCTCATCATCGGCTCCGGTCCCGCGGGCTATACGGCCGCAGTCTATGCGGCACGCGCAATGCTGAAGCCGGTGCTGATCGCCGGGATGGAGCAAGGCGGGCAGTTGATGATCACGACGGATGTCGAGAACTATCCGGGCTTTGCCGATCCGATCCAGGGCCCGTGGCTGATGGACCAGATGCTGCAGCAGGCCAAGCATGTCGGCGCAGAGATCGTCAGCGACATCGTCACCGAGGTCGAGACGAACCAGCGGCCCTTCGTGGCGCGCACCGACAGCGGCCAGGTCTGGACCGCCGATACACTGATCATTGCGACCGGCGCCAAGGCAAAATGGCTCGGCATCGAAAGCGAACAGCATTTCCAGGGCTTTGGCGTTTCAGCCTGCGCCACATGCGATGGCTTCTTCTATCGCAACAAGGACGTCATCGTCGTTGGCGGCGGCAACAGCGCCGTCGAGGAAGCCCTTTATCTTTCCAACATCGCGAAGTCGGTGACGGTGGTGCATCGCCGTGATGCGTTCCGCGCCGAAAAGATCCTGCAGGAGCGCATCTTCTCGAAGGAGAATGTGACGGTTCTTTGGAACACCGAAGTCGCCGAAATCACCGGCATGCCGGCGAAACCGCCGATGCCGCCCTCCGTTGCCGGCGCGCGCTTGCGCGATACCCGCACCGGCGCCATCAGCGACGTTTCGGTCGATGGCGTCTTCGTGGCGATCGGCCATGCACCGGCAACCGAACTTTTCAAGGGCAAGCTCAAGCTCAAGGACAACGGCTATCTCTGGACCGCTCCGGATTCGACCGCAACCAGCATAGAGGGGATCTATGCTGCGGGTGACGTGACGGACGATACCTTCCGGCAGGCGGTTACCGCCGCCGGCATGGGATGCATGGCCGCCCTCGAAGCCGAGCGTTATCTCACGGGCCACATGCCCGTCGCCGTGGCCGCGGAGTAAAATCGGCTATGAGGGGTGGGGGGATGCCATTGGATTGGGACAAGCTGCGTATTTTTCACGCGGCTGCCGAGGCCGGTTCGTTTACGCATGCGGCCGACAAACTGCATCTCTCCCAATCCGCGATCAGCCGTCAGGTGAGCGCGCTGGAGCAGGACGTCGGCACCAAACTCTTCCACCGCCATGCCCGCGGCCTGATCCTGACGGAACAGGGCGAACTGCTCTATCGCCCCGCCCATGATGTGCTGCTGCAGCTCGAAACGGTGAA
>NZ_JABEPH010000239.1:0-9400 GCF_013004495.1 Rhizobium sp. SEMIA 4085 | reverse complement strand
CCTGCTCTGGATGACCAATCCGGCCAGTGCCAATTCCCAAGCACGGCGTCGTGACGTCGTGCGAGGGTTCGTCCCACCTCATTCTGCCGTAAACAGCTCTGAACGATTTCCCTTCAGGCTTCCGGTGGCACGCGAGCTGGAGACTTTTGTCCCAATCCTTCCAGCTTCCGCCCTCGCGAGTTGCCCTTATGCGCCGCAGGTTCGTTTCCTTGAGATTGCGGGATTGGTGCAGCCGGTCCACGGTATCAGCTTCGCCCGCCTTGATTGGAGGAAGAGAGCCAATTGCCTCCCTGACGGTCATCGGGGAGTCTAGGTGGGTAGGTTCGATAAGCTTCACTTCACCGAATTTAGATGCAAAAAGCACCAGTCTGGTTCGCCTCTGCGGCACTCCGTAATTTTGTGCCCGCACTTTTTGATAGGTCACCTGATAGCCAGCTACCTTCAAGCGATCCACAAAGCTGTTGAACGCCGGATGGATTGCAACACGCGGGACATTCTCCATCGAGACGATATCGGGTTGAACCTCCTCAATGATCCGCGCGAATTCTCGAAGCAAATTCCATCGCTTGTCGGTATCTTCCGGGGTCTCATTCTGCCGATATCGGCCCGTATACATTGAGAATGGCTGGCACGGCGCGCATCCAACTAGCACCTTCGTCGCACCGGGAGAATACAGCCTATCTATGTCGCTACCAGACAATTCTGCAACGTTGGCCGGCAGGAATTCAGCTTTGATGTTCTTCTCATAGGCGTATTTGCAGCTAGCATCGAAGTCTATGCCAGCCAGCACGCTGATGCCAGCTTTACGGAAACCCGCGCTCAGCCCTCCGACACCACAAAATAAATCCACAACTTCGATTTTCATGACTACCAGTATCAAGCTCAAAGATAAACGTCGACGGTCAAAACCTCAATTTTACAGCTTTATCGCGATTCATGGGAATATGACATCTGAAGCTGGTGGCCGCTGCGGGAATCGAACCCGCACGGGCGAAGCCCGAGGCACCGGCCTCGTCGCGGCTGCAAGACTTCTTTTGCCGTTCTCCAGTTACGACACAGCATTTGGCGAGGCGTTGACCGCGACATTGGCCTCCGCAGCGTCCAGCACGCCGCTGGTCCGCCCAAGCGATCCGAATGCTGAGAGTTTCCGCTCAAACCGTGGCGATTTCCGGCAAGGCATACGGTGATATCCTGGACGGTGTCGATCGAGAGGACAAAGAAGACGACCGCGATCGCCGAAAATCGACGCCCCCTTCTTTGAAAATGCCGAACGGCGTTGTCCTCGATCAGGATAGGGTCCAATCACTTGCAGATGATGCAACGGAGTTTGCCAAAATCCTCTCCCGGGCGGTGAGTACCGGAGGTCTCGACTGGTCGCCTATCGGCCGAGCCCTATTCGCCAAAGGCGGCGGTCCGAGCGTCAGGGAAGCAGCGAATCTCGTTCTTCAACAAACCTTGACGTCACCAAGTCTGGAAGTGCTCGTCCATGCGGCGAATGCGGCGGGCGAGGTCGAAATCGCTGACGCGGCGATAACACGTCTCATTGAGAACGGCCGCCCTTACGGATGGGCGCGCTTCCACGATGGCGGATCCCATTACGCCGTTTCTCGCGCACTTCGAATTGCTTATCCCACCGATGGACGAGCCCGTGCGCTCAAACTTTTTGTTGCCGACTATACGGGACATGGTCTGCGGGCCAGGGAGCAAATTGGCTATTTGGACGAATTGCTCGGTGAATTTCTTGATGAACTGCCGCTCCGGAGCTATGGCGGGACATCGAAGAGCACGTGACACAACTTGTAGACTGGAAATCAAGTTCCTACCGGCCACCATCCCTCGATCTTAAACCGCGAGCGCACGATTGCGATATCAGCGTTCGTCTGCTGACCCGCGACATCGACCAGCCGGCTCTCTCTTTGGCATGGCAGGCCCGGCACGGCCTGTTGGACGTCTTCGAGCTCGGCGACAGGTCTGGCGCCGCTCGCGCGGCGTTGAGCAAGGCTATCGCAGACGACTATCAGGCACAGACTGCCGGGCTTTCGATCCTTGAGTGTCTTGCTGTCAGCAACCCAGCCATCGCCATACGCTATGTGGAGGATCTCAACGATCTGGCCTGGCAGGGTTCCTCCGTCATCCGGTACGCCGCACAAAACGTTCTCCAGCAACTCGAACTTGAGATCCCGTCGGCGCCGGCAAAAGTCCCCTTGCCCGCATTTTACCGCCTTCACTTTCCAGAAACTCCAAAACCGGAAATCAGTCTTTCCGGTGACGTTACCCCGCCCGGGGAACCACTGCCGGATACGGAAGATCCCTTCGACCTTACGCGGATGTACCACCACGTCCTGAAAAGGCTGGCTTCCGATGTGGAACTATCCTTCGACAATCTGGTACGCCGGATGGCGCAGCTCATGCGCATCGTCGCACCACCAGAAACCTGGTCCGCTAAAATCGAGCGGGAAATTTATCGGCACAATGAGCGTATCGGGCTCAAGCTGACATACCGGCGACCCCGCAGTCTTGTTGCTCAACATGCTTTCGGGCTCCTGGTCTCTGAGCTTTGCGATGCAGAGGTGGTGGAATGGATTCCGACGTACGTCAGGGAAATCTTGGTAGTAGCCGATCCTCCCGGAAATCTGGTCAACATTCTACCCCGGCCCGACTGGCTCTATATCCCCGCGGCAGAGGAACTCGGCAAATATCCTTAGGACGAATGGATGGCAGCCGTTGCCGAGGCGCTGCCGACGGCCTACCATACTCCCGCCGGCGACGTTGTTTTGGCCGAGTTAACCAGGATTGCGCGACAGGATAATGACCGCTCTGAAGAAAGTCGGCTCAGTGTCATCGGTCACCGCGCGCTGAAGTTCGACGACGATAGCGAACCCTCAGTTCACGATTTTTGGCATAAGGAACGATATTTCGCCCGCGACTATCCCATGCTTTGGCACCTACAGCCGGTTCCCGTCACCGCTATCGCAGGGGGCTCCATCATGTCCGACGCCCGTTTCCTGGCCCTGAACCCCTCGGTCGCCTTCCTCCTTGGATGGCGACTGTCTGCGACGGGATTGTTCCGATGGGAGAATGCAGACGGAGAGATGATGGCGGAATCCATGAGGTGGGCGCAGGGCAATATCGAGGCCTATGACACCGGATATCAAAACCGGGCGGCGGAGGGCTGGCTTGTGCTGGCAACTCCTGCCGGGTGGGAGGCCATGCGGCAAGTGATCACGGATTCTGTACGCCATCGACGTGCTGCAAGGATGACCGGCTATAAGCGATCGGGGGATCGCGATATCTCGACAGCGGCAGACCATATCCCAATCTGAGTGCGGATTTTTCAACGCGTGCACTCAGCGGTTCGAAGGTGTATGCCAAATGGCGAGTATCGGCCCACGCCCATAGGGCATGATGTTGAACCCAGCTCAGGGCGAAATATGTCAACGGCACAGGAGTTCTGGCCATCGCGCAAGTAGCTGATGCCAATGATCTCAGTGGCAGCTGTCAAGCGAAGCGAAGAATTGACCCCTCCTATTGCCTCATGGAAGAATGCTACCGAACGATTTGGCGAGTGGAAGAGCCGGCGTGATCGTCATCCAGTCACCATTGAGGATCTCAAGGGCCGACTCCTGACGCCAGGCTTTCACCGCCATCTGCACCGTCCGCAGGCTTTTGTTCGTGAACCGGATCGACGTTCATCAGCCGCTGCAGCACGACGGCTGCCGAGAGGGTCGGCTCAGCCTCCAGCCATGCCCGAATCTGAGCTTCATACGGCTCAAGCATGGTCGGCCTCTTCGGATAGAGTTTGGTCCGCCGATATGACCTTTTATGGTAGGTCGCACCTCGCCATTCTGCCAAGCCGTCTTCAGATTAGCGGTGAAGCGCTGCAGGTCGATGACGACAGGTTCCTCAGGCGTTACTTGCTCTCCACGCCGATCGACGCGTCTTCCCAAATCCTCCTGCGCCGCACGGATGCCAGTGAAGAGCATTACCGGGTCGGCCGCTGCGGCCGGTGACGAATGGCAGCGCCTGCGGCTCAAGGCTCGGCCCACGCGTCAATAATCGCCATCGCAGCGGCCGAGACGCTGCGGCGGATCGGCCGCGTGCCGCCTGCGATGGGCTTATCGGCTCGCCTTGCCGATCCTGAACGTCATGTATCCTTTCGCGATTTATTACCTGTTCCTGGTCGCCGCACCCGTCTGGACCGCAGCGAGCATCGATTCGTCACCGTCCACGACTGGTGCAGACAGCTTGGAACACGATGAGCGCCCGGCTCGCTCCCTAAGATCGCGTCAAGGACTGGCTATATACTCGAATCTGTTCAATCCACCGTATTCGATCAGATGTGCGGCCGCTGCAACGATCTGTTTGATGTCGGCCGACACTTTTGAAATCGACGTTCCCGGCTGGACGACCTTGATGCGATAGAGATACTTCTGCATCGCATCGCCGGAGAGAAGCAGACGCATCATGTCGATGTCGCCCGCCAGAAACTTATGGTCGCCGCCCTTCTGATGGCGGCGATCGATGTGCGCCCGTACCGCGGAATAGGTCAGGCGACGTCCACTCTTGATGGCTTGACCGAGCACCTCGTACTGATCCTGCAGTCGCCGCCCGGGATCGTCAGAACCGGAGTATTTGGCGTGCCAAAGGGTGATCTCGGTATCCTGTAGCAAACCCTCCGATGCGATCTGGCGGACTGTTATCAGGTCGGCCAATTCACCGCTTCCATCGTCATGAAAGACGACATCGAACCCATCAACGATGAGCTCGCGCGCGATTTCGTCCTGTATGCTCTCGATTCTGTGCGGGAACTCGTCGGACAAACGTTCCTTCCTGATATCGACCGTTGCGGGCCAGATTTTCTCGACGAAGGTTTCTTCAGAGGGAACGAGTGGCAATTCCGCCAGCGGCTCGGTCCCTTCCGCCCCCACAATGATTGCCCCATCAATGGAATAGAGGGTTGGCGGTTGCGCGTTGATGAAGTCCAGGAATTTTTCGTAATTGCCA
Source organism: Rhizobium sp. SEMIA 4085 (assembly GCF_013004495.1). Taxonomy (NCBI): domain Bacteria; kingdom Pseudomonadati; phylum Pseudomonadota; class Alphaproteobacteria; order Hyphomicrobiales; family Rhizobiaceae; genus Rhizobium; species Rhizobium sp. SEMIA 4085. The sequence goes on along the minus strand of NZ_JABEPH010000239.1, from coordinate 4,396 downwards.
CCACGCCTCACCAGCAGCTGATCCGTTGGGACAAACCCTGTTCCGCTCTTTCGCTCTGTGGGGCGAAAAACCGGGCGCGCACCCGGCTGATAGCTAACCGTGGTATAGCCGCTTGCCCACCGGATCCGCAGGCTCATCTGATCGCTCGGCTGCGGGCGTGACGCAATTTCGATTGCGCAATCAAGCAGGAGCGACAGCGGAGAAGGGACCGACGAAACCTCATCTGGCGAATCCTGAAACCTAGTCGACGCAACTGAAACCTCGGAAACACGAACGAGCGTGAGCGGTTTCGAATATACATCGAGAGGCCAATCGGCGGCCACGACCCTCGCGGGAATTTCGCGCAGCGGAACGACAAAGGGCACGCCGAAATAGCCTCGCCTGCCCCTCGGATCGCTATCGGAGCGGATGGCGGCTCCGAGCCGTTCGCACCATTTAGCGAATTCTTGCACGGAGACATTTTGCCCGCCCCACAGCTTTGACGATTCGCTCATCCCCAATATTTCATCATCGTCGATTTTCGCTGCGAGATGGCCGCGCACATAGCGAACCGCTTCCATTGCGCCAAATGCATCTCCCGCAGCTCGGCCTGCGGAGGAGCGATAACTCTCGGCGCCGTCGCCATATTGCCTTGTGCGCAAGCCGACATTGAAGGGGGCAAGGAGCTTTGTGCCCGAAAACACACGGGCAAGATCGCGAAACAGAACGCCTGGCAATGATTTACCTGCCACCGCGCGGATGCAGTTATCGCGCAAGGTAACATCGTCGGCGGATGCATGGAAAAAAAGCAGATCACAGTTCTTGCTGTAATACGCCATGTGAAGATGGACGCTTTCTGTCGCAATGGCATCGCCGACCAGCCAGCTGGGTGTGCCGGGCTTCTCGGTCACCAGGATTGCCGTGTCTTCGTTTTCGAGTGCATAATGCAAGTAGAGACGGTCGAATGCGGTTTTCATCTTCGACATGTCGATCTGCACACCCCTGCAATCGAACACGTCGGCTTTCTGCCGCGGTCGAAGCTGCTCCCAAAAGGCCTCGCTCAGCGGTTCTCTGGCTGCAACCCTTCCGGTCGATCGGATCCGGTCCGCATAGTCTTCATGCGCCTGTTCACCGATGATTGCGCCATCTGCCTGGGAGGCGACAATCTCATTCCAGATCGAATCGCGCCGATAGAGCGCTCTTAGGTCATCAACCACATGGGTGACTTCCGGGACCGAAAGAAAGCTCGCCTGACCTATGTTCTTCTCAGTGGTTCGGGCGAACCGACCGATGAACTGCAAGGTGATCGGCAGGGATTTGTCAGGATCGTGCAGGGCGGCAATCTTGAGTCTCGGCTCGTCAAAACCTTCACCCAGCATTCGCACGCAGATCAGACCATCAAGCTCCCCCGCTCTTAGCCTTTCGACTGCCCGGTCATTCGTCTTCTTGGCGTAGGAACTCGTGACCACCGCAATGCGCGCGCCTTCTGCTTCGTAAAGTTCCTTCAATTGTTGCGCGCGCCGCCTGGTCGACGCCTTCACCATGTATCGGTGATCGAGACCTTTCTTCCTGTCGTCCTTGAATCGGGCCAAGGTGGCGCGACAGATGGCTTGGTCCGGCGTCTCGCCCTCTCCTGGAGCGACGGCGTGATAGACGATTTTTCCAAAGACACCGTCCTTGTAGGCCGCCCGCGCCGAATAGGTATGAATGATCGGGCCTGGCATCCTGCGCCGATCAAGCCGGTAGGGTGTTGCGGAAAACAGGATCTTCGGTATCGGCCCGAGATCCTCGATCAATTTGCGCCAGGTTTCCGCCGGCGCATGGTGTCCCTCGTCGATCAAAGCCAGGTCGAAGAAGCCGCTCGGTGGCGGGCAAACGCCCTTGTAGGCGGGGCTCAAGGTTTGTGGCAGCCCGACAACGACATCGGCCTCATCAAGCGCCCGCCAGCCGGCCTCGTCTGTGATGCGATTATAGACCCGTCTCACCCTGGGCGCGATCTTGCTCTTCAGCATCTCCAGCCTGCGAAACGGATCGACTTCGCTGAATTTTTCCGCGAGCTCTTCGCGAAGGCGTGCGGACGCAACGATAACGAGGACACGTCGCGCCTTGACGAGCGCCGAAACCAGAATCATAACCGCTGACTTGCCCGTGCCGGTCGGCATGGCGATCGTCGCAGCCTCTTGAGAATGAAGGGCGTGCGCGGCCCCCGCATATGCCGCCGCCAACTGCGTCTTCCTCAGACCGGCGTGGCTGACCTTTCCCGTCTCGTCGCGGTGCTCAAGACGGATCGACATCGCCTCCGACATCGCTTCAAAACATGATTGCGTCATCCAGGAGCCTCAGAAGGGTTGGGAACCCGTGATGCCAAAAGGGTTCAGAAAGACGAGAGCCTTTTCGAACCCCTATATGCGACGGTTTTCCCGACCGATTAGGAACTACAATACTAAAACCTCAGGATGCTTAACGATATGATCAACAACCTGCATTCTTATGCATTCTTCTTGAAAATAAGTGCTTGCGCATGATGACTGCACACGTCAGCGAATGGAAGGGGAACGCGCGATCAAACTCTGAGCTAGAACGAAAGGCGGGCGCGATCAATGCGCTGCTCGTCCGGCCGATCGGTGTGCTGCCGGAAAAGCGGGCGACCAGATCCGCCCTTTCGCCCTCAGTCTCTTCAACGACATGGGTCCCTTGCTGAAACTGGACACCCCCCCGATGAAGCTGCGGCGCGCAATTCGATTTTTGATGCGCAAATATATGTTTTTGCTCTTGAACCGATTCGAGCCAACGACGCCTCGAAATGCGCTGGCTTGGTCGGTTGCGGTCGTTGCGCTACCTTTTCAGGCTGCCCAGGCCGGGCAGCGTCCAAGCGGTCGTCCGTCTGCGACAGCCAAACCGGCCGCGTTTGACTGCCATCATTACTTCAGGCACGCGGATCAGAGCGCGATGTCGACCTCGTGGTACAGCTTGTCCGACGGCAGGGCCTCGGTCGTGAAAAAGTTCGAGTTCTTTTCGAGCTCCTGGACAAGCGTGCGTCGCGGCACCTCCGTTTCCTTCGCGACGCTCCCGTGCTTGCCGAGCTTGGTGGACGTATCCGTCCTGCATATCGCTTGCCGTTCGCCGCGACGCTCGCCCGACATTTTTCCGATTTTACGCGATCGGCCGTTGGCAGCTAGGGAAAGCTGTGCGATGGTGGCGCTTTCAACTTTACCGTGATCAGGGCGGCGCGCCATGATTGTAGACGTCGAGTTTTCATCCGTACATCCGAATGGCATAGCCTATCTTGACTGGACCCCGCGCAAGCTTTCCATCCGGCTGGCCGATGCCGAGGGAGCAAATCCGGCGCGTGTGCGTTTTGCAAGCCGCACCGCGGTCGAGCTTCGCTTCTCAGAGGCGCGAGCCGATCCGATGCAGCAGGTGCTGGAGATCGACCTGCCTCAGGACGGCAGCCCGATCGGCATCTGGATCGCCGGCCTGTTTGGAACGGCAAGCATCCAGGACGGAGATAGCGGCTACACGATCTCAGATGTCCCAGGCGGCATCCAACTGATCAGCCAGGCGGCCATGGTGCGCGTTCGCAAGAACGCCAATGGGCTTACCGACGATGAACGCGACCGTTTTCTGGCGGCGATGGGTACACTCAATGCCGCCGGCAGCGGACGATTCCGCGACTTTCGCGACATGCATGTCGACCGTCCTGCTTCCGATGAGGCGCATTTTGATGTCGGTTTTCTCCCTTGGCACCGCTGCTACCTGCTCGATCTGGAGCGCGAGTTGCAGGCCATCGACCCGTCCGTGGCGCTGCCGTACTGGCGCTTCGACGAACCGGCTCCAAACGTCTTCACCAGGGCCTTCATGGGCCTTCCAAACGCCAACGGCCGCCTCGTCTTCACGGCGGGCCATCCGCTGGAGAGCTGGATCACCGACGGCCAGCTCGGCATTCTGCGCAGCATGGGTTTTTTGCCCAATGCCCGCCCGTCCTCGGTGCTGAGCGAGGCGGATACGCTTGCGCTCGCGCCGTTCCCGGCTGCCACGCAATATCGCAATTTCGCCGATATGGAAGGCAACCCGCATGGCATGGCCCATACCAGCTTTCAGGGGTCAAGCTTCATCCGGCGTATCCCGCTCGCCGCCCGCGATCCGTTGTTCTTCATGCTGCATTGCAATGTCGACCGGATCTGGGCCAAGTGGCAATGGTTGAACGCGCTTTATGATCCGGCCGAAACCGAAGCTTTCAGCCCCTCCGACACCGGACGGATTGGCCATCAGCTCGGCGACACGATGTGGCCATGGAACCAGGTCACCGGCTTGCCGCGACCTTCCACCGCGCCGGGCGGGACGCTGGCAGCCTCGCCGGTCATCGTTCGTCCTGGACCTTCGCCAACGGTGCGGGACCTTGCTCTTATTCCCATCT
>NZ_JABEPH010000238.1:0-9483 GCF_013004495.1 Rhizobium sp. SEMIA 4085 | reverse complement strand
CGCTGACAGTTCTGTCCTTCGCTGCGATCAGCGCGACCGACATCGCGCTGTGGGACGTTCTCGGCAAGTCTCTCGGAGTCCCCGTCTGGAAGCTGCTGGGTGGCCGCAAGGCGGACAGGTTGCCTGCCTATGCTTCGGGTGGTTGGGAGAGCGCAGACCGGATCGGCGAACAGCTCCTCTCCTATATCGCGGCCGGCGGCTTCAAGTCGGTCAAAATGCGCATCGGCGCTATGGACCGTGCGCCGCATGTCTCGGCGTCGCGGGTGAGGGCGGCTCGCAAGGCGATCGGCCGCGACATTGACCTGATGGTCGATGCGCACGGCACCTATACGGTCGCCGAGGCGAAGCGATTCACCCAGATGGTGGCGGATTGCGATCTCGCCTGGTTCGAGGAACCGGTGATAGCCGACGACAAGCCGGGGATGGCGGAGGTGCGCGCGGCGGGCAATGTGCCGATCGCCGCGGGCGAGAGCGAGGCGACCCGTTTTGCCTTCCGCGATCTTGCGGTGCTGCGGGCCGCCGATATATTTCAGCCCGATCCGGCCTTCTGCGGCGGCATCACGGAGGCGATGCGCATCAGTTCACTCGCCAGCGCCTTCAACCTGCGTTTCGCACCGCATCTGTGGGCCGGTGCGCCTTGTTTTTTCTCGGGCCTGCACCTGTGCGCGGCTTCCCCGGCAAGCTTCGTCATCGAGTATTCGCTCGGCGCGAATCCGATGATCCATGATCTCGTCGAGGACACTGTGTCGGTGAAGGACGGCATGATAGAGATTCCTGATAAACCCGGCCTGGGCTTCACGATCAATCAGCGGGTCCTGGAAGCTCACGCGCAAAGATAGTGACGATGAAAGAAAACTCCCTACTGTCCGATCTCGCAGGATATCTTTTCGCAAATTCGAGCGAAATCGGCCGCACGCCCTCAGAGCGGGAGCTTGCGGAGCATTTCGGCGTCAGCCGCGGCCAGATTCGCGAGGCGCTGGCGATCCTGGAGGCTATGCGCATCGTCGAGCGCCGTGCCAAGTCCGGCATCTACCTGACGACCACGGAGGCGAGCGTCGAGGCCATGGCACTCTTTGCCCGCGCCGGCGTGCCGCTCGATCCGATCCTGATCTACGAGACCGTGGAGCTTCGCAAGATCCATGAGATCAAGGCAGCGGAACTCGCCTGCCTGCGGGCGACGGAAGAGAATTACCAGCGCCTGCGCGATATCCTCGCCGCGTCCGAGGCTAAGCTTGCCGCTGGCGAGGGGCTGGCGCGCGAGGACCGGGATTTCCATCTGGAGATCGTCCGCGCGACCAAGAATAGCGTCTTCTATCGCGTGTGCAGTGTCTACTATGTGATGGGCGAGCAGCGCCTGCCGATCTATTTCGGCGACATCGCCCGCAGCCGGCGCTCGCATGAGGAACATATCCGCATCTACGAGGCGCTTGTTGCTCGCGACGGCAATCTTGCCCAGGCGCTGATGAACGCGCATCTTCAGGGTGCGGAAAGCTACTGGAAGGGTCTCATCGGCGGACCAGAGACGCTCGCCGGATAGAGTAACTGGCTGGGAGGCCGATGAGCTTCATCTTTTCCACGCATCCCCTGCATCCAGCGGCCGAGGCCATGCTCAAGGCTGCGAGCGATCTGCGCGTCGCGTCCGCCGCCGATCCCGAAACGTTGCTTCGAGAAGGGCAGGGCGCGGGGATCATCGTCGTGCGCGCGCCGATCCCGCCAGCCTTCTTTCGGGATGCGCCGGCGCTTCGCGCTGCGATCCGCCACGGCGCCGGGCTCGATATGGTGCCGATGGATGCGGCGACCCTTGCGGGCGTGCTCGTCGCCAATGTGCCGGCCGTCAATGCGCCGACGGTCGCCGAGCACGTCTTCCTCGTGACGATGGCCCTGCTTCGGCGCTTCCGCCTGATGGACCGGGATCTGCGGCAGAAGGGCTGGGCGGCGGGGCGCAGCCAGTCGGACGGGGCTGTGGACCTCGGCGGCCGCACCATAGGCATCGTCGGCATGGGCAATGTCGGCAAGGCGATCTTCCGGATCGCGAAGTTCGGTTTTGGCCTGGAGGTGGTCGCCACGAGCCGGTCGCCTGAAAGCGTGCCACATGGTGCGCGCTACCTGCCGGTCGACGACCTCGTCGCGACGGCCGACGTCGTCGTGCTCTGCTGCCCCCTGACGCCCGAGACGACCGGCCTGCTCAATGCCGAGCGCATCGGCCGCATGAAGCCCGATGCCATTCTGGTCAACGTCTCGCGCGGCCCGGTGATCGATGACGCGGCGCTGATCCAGGCGCTGCACGATGGCCGCATCGGCGGAGCCGCGCTCGACGTCTTCGCAACGCAGCCACTCCCGCTCGACCATCCCTATTTCGGCTTCGACAATGTCGTCGTCACCCCGCATCTCGCTGGTCTAACGGAAGAGAGTATGATGCGTATGGGAATGGGCGCTGCCAGCGAAGCCATGCGCATCATGAACGGCGAACTGCCAGTCAATCTGCGCAATCCCGAGGTGGTCGAACACTATCGCCGGCGCTTTCCGGCATAGCTCTAAGCCCCCTCGACAATCCGAAACGCTAGCGACCCCCGCGGTGCCACGCGGGACGCAGGCGTCTTTCGGATCGACCAGGTCAGCTCGTGTACCGCAGGCTCATACCGCTGTTGCCGTCGAAAAGCACGACCTTTTCAGGATTCCAAGAGAAGCGCACGGACTCGTCGATCTCCAGCTCGGTGCGGGCCGGCACGGTTGCCTGCAACAGCTCCCCGTTGCCGGTTCGCAGCGTCACGATCTTTTCGACGCCATGGTTCTCCACGTCGTGCACCCGTGCTTGCCCCGGCGCACCGCTGTCGATGAAGAGGTCCTCGGGGCGGATGCCGAAGGTGAGCGGGCGACCGTCCGTCGCAATCCCGTACCCGTTGCCGAGCGGCAGCCGGTAGCCCTCGGTGGCCACGGCCTCGCCGCCTTCAAGCATGCCGCCGATCAGGTTCATCGGCGGCGAGCCGACCGCGCGGGCGACGAAGGTGTTGACCGGGTTGTTGTAGATTTCCTGTGGCGTGCCCGTCTGCACGAGATGGCCGTTGTTCAACACGCCGATCTTGTCGCCCATCGACATGGCCTCGATCTGGTCGTGTGTGACGAACAGGAAGGTCGCGCCCAGGTTCATCTGCAGGTTTTTCAGCTCGGTGCGCAGCGCCTCGCGCAGTTTGGCGTCGAGCGCCGAAAGCGGTTCGTCCATCAGGAAGACGCGCGGCTTGCGCACGATGGCTCGGCCGATCGAGACGCGCTGCATCTCGCCGCCCGACAGCCGGTCCGTCTTGCGGTCGAGTAGGTGCTCGATGCGCAGGGTTTTTGCAACCCGGGCGACGCGTTCCTTGATCTCCGCAGGTTCGACCCGGCGGATGCGAGATTTCAGTGGAAATTCCAGGTTCTCCCGCACCGTATAGCGCGGATAGAGCGAATACTGCTGGAGCACCAGGGCCACGTCGCGCTCGGCCGCACCCCAGTCGGCGACGTCCTGCCCGTCGATGAGGATCTGCCCTGCCGTCGGCTTTTCCAGAGCGGCGATCAGGCGCAGCGTCGTCGTCTTGCCGGCGCCGGTCTGGCCGAGCAGCACGAAGAACTCGCCGTCGGCGATCTCGATATTCAGGTTTTTCAGCGCCGCGTGGTTGCCGAAGGTCTTGGTGATACCCTTGAGTTCGATATGCGCCATCAGAGTCTGATCCCGAGCGACGAGCCGGTCGCCGTGTTGAAGAAATGCGCCTGGTCCGGGTCGATCCGCGCCCAGACGGCTTCGCCCGGACCGGGCACGAACCCGCTCTTGGTGCGGGCCCTGATCATCTGGTCGCCGACCTTCAGGTCGACGATGTCGTGCGAGCCGAGCGGTTCGATGATATGCGCCTCGACTTGCATGAAGCCCTCGCGGGCCTCGCGCGAGATGAGTACCCCCTCTGGCCGGACGCCGAGCGTCAGCTTGCCGTTCTCGGCCTTCGCGTCCGAGAGGCGGTTGGCAAGGGCGGCGGGGAACTCGAATCCCTTTGCCCCACCGCTGACCTGCACGATGGCATGGCCGGCCGTTTCGCTGACGGTCGCCGGCGCCATGTTCATGACGGGACTGCCGACGAATTGCGCGACGAACATGTTCGCCGGAAAGGCATAGACCTCGGACGGGCTTCCGACCTGCTGGAGAATGCCCTCGTGCATGATGACGATACGGTCGGCGAGCGACATGGCCTCGACCTGATCGTGGGTCACGTAGATGGTGGTGGAACCCTGCTTGATATGCAGGCGCTTGATTTCGGCGCGCATCTCCTCGCGCAGTTTTGCGTCAAGCGCGCCGATCGGCTCGTCCATTAGCATGGCCTTTGGCCGGCGCACGAGCGCCCGGCCGATCGCCACGCGTTGCATGTCGCCGCCCGAAAGCGCCGAGGGCTTACGGCCGAGAAACTCCGTGATGCGCAGCACGCGCGCGATCTCGCGCACCGCCGTGTCGATGTCGCCCTTGCTCATGCGCGTCGCGCGCAGCGGAAAGGCGATGTTTTCGTACACCGTCATGTGCGGATAGAGTGAGAAGGACTGAAACACCATGGCGATGTCCCGATCCGACGCCTTCATGTGCTGTACCGGCTGACCGTCGATCAGGATGTCGCCTTCGTCGACGGTCTCCAGGCCCGCAATGGCGCGCAAGGTCGTCGTCTTGCCGCAGCCGGATTGTCCGAGCAGCACGATGAATTCGTTGTCGGCGATGGCGAGATTGAAGTTCTTGATGACCTGGACGGCACCAAAATATTTCTGGATGCCGCGAAGTTCGATCTGCGTCATGAATGGCTGCCTTCGTCTCGTTGGTCGTCCCGCGGGATTTTGGTCGTCACCATGAAGGCGATCAGTCCGACGAGCGTCATCGTCATGCCGTAGCGGTGGAGAAACAGGTTCCAGGGTTGGCAGAGCGCGATGATGCCGAAGATCATCAGGTACTGCGAACCGGGTTCGAGATATTTCTGGTTCAGGGCGCGGAAGGTCATTTGCGGATCGCTCCGAAGCTCATGCCGCGCAGGAGATGGTTCCTGAGCAGGAAGGTGAAGATGGCGACCGGCAGCAGGAACAGGAATGTGCCGGCCGCAATCACCGTCCAGTCCGGCAGGCCCGAGCCGACCTGGCTCGGGATGAAGGGCGGCGCGGTCTGCGCGCGCCGGTTCGTCATGATGAGCGCGAATGCATATTCGTTCCAGGCTGTGATGAAGCAGAAGACGGCGGTGGCGGCGATGCCTGTCGCGGCTTCCGGGATCACGATCTTGAAGAAGGCCTGGATGCGGGTGTAGCCGTCGACGAGTGCCGCCTCCTCATATTCCTTCGGGATCTCGTCGATGAAGCCCTTCATGAGCCAGACGGAGAAGGAGAGGTTGAAGGCAGTGTAGAGTATGATGAGGCCCCAGTGCGTGTCGTTGAGGCCGACGGCCCGGTACATAAGGAACATAGGGATGGCGACCACGACGGGCGGCAGCATGCGAGTCGACAGGATAAAGAAGAGAAGGTCCGCTTCTCCCTTCACCTTGAAGCGCGAGAAGCCGTAGGCCGTGAAGGTGCCCATGCCGACGGCCAGCACCGTGGACGTGATGGCGACGATCAGCGAGTTCATGAAGCGGTTCGGATAGCCGGACGGCTGGATTTCGCCGCGGCCGGAGCGCACGATCTTCTCACCCCCGTCGAACACCATGCGCTCCCACCAGGGGGCGGCGGCATATTCTTCAGGAGTCGGCGCACCGCGCAGTTGCGAGCGCTTGGTGAAGAGCTTGACGAAGGGCGAGATTTCCGGCTCGAAGAGCACGGTCGGCGGAATGGTGGTGGCGAGGTTGCGCGGCTTGAAGGCCGTCGAGGTGATCCAGTAGATCGGCGCCAGGAAGATCAGCGTGATGACCAATACGGCGGCGATCGCCACCCGGTTCAACGCGCGTTCGGAGCGGGTTTGGACGGCAGCCATCTTAGCGCTCCTTCACCTTGTTGAGGTACTTGACGTAGATGTTGGTGATGGCGAGCACCATGATGAGCACGATGTAGGCGAGCGCGCAGGACCGCCCCGTCTGCCATTCCTGGAAGGCCATCTTGTAGAGCCGGATAGAGATCACCTCGGTCGTCGGCTGGCTTGTGAGGATGTAGGCGAGGTCGAAGGTCTTGAAGGCCTCCATCGTGCGGAAGATGATTGCGATCATCAGGATGGGGGCGACGAGGGGCAGCGTGATTCGGAAGAACGTGTAGAACGGTCCCGCCCGGTCAATCGCCGCCGCCTCGTAGAGATGCTTCGGCACGGCAGAAAGGCCGGCGAGCGAAAGCAGCATCACGAAGGGCGACCACATCCAGATGTCGGTGATCGCCACGGCGTAGAGCGCCATGTCGGGGTTCGACAGCCATTCGAAACGGCCGAAGCCGAGCGCGTGGTTGATGATACCAAAGGACGGGTCGTAGAGCAGCTTCCAGAACAGGCCGACCACCGCCATCGACAGCATCATCGGCAGGAGCAGCAGCGTGGTCAGCAGGCCCTTGAACGGAATGTCGCGGTTGAGCAGCATCGCGGTGCCGAAGCCGACGATCACCTGCCCCGTCACAGAGACGATCACATACTTCGCGGTGATGGCGAAGTTCGACCAGATGAAGGTATCGTTGAGCAGCTCGCGGTAGTTCTGCAGGCCGACGAAATTGGCCGGCGCGTTCGACGAGGCACGGAAGTCGGTAAAGGAATAGCCTAGCGAATAGATCAGCGGAAAGATGTTGAAGACGATCAGGAACAGGATCGTCGGAATGATGAAGAGATTGCGGATCCGGATGTCGCTCATGCCGTGGGATGCGGCACGTGATTTCGTGTCCAGCGATGTAATGACTGCGGTGGCCAATACTCTCCTCCTCCGAGAGTTCGGCGCCGGATGCCGGAACGAGCATCACGGTGCGCGAAGTTAATGTCGGGTGCCGCGCCCGCTCGAACCGCGCCCTTCGGCGCGGAGATGCAGAATGAAAAGGGGAGGGGCAAAGGCCCCTCCGCGGGCGCGCTCGCTACTTGTTGCGTCCGTATTTATCGAAGGTAGCTTTCCAGTCCGCTGCCAGAGAGTCGAGCGCTTCCTTCGCCGTGCCTTGGCCGGCGGTGACGAAGGGATAAATGCGCTGGTTCATCTGGATCAGCAGTTCGGCATATTCAGGCGTCGCCCAAAAGTCCTTCACCTTGAACATGGTCTCGTAGAAGGCCTTATTATAGGGCGTCGCATTCTGGAATTCCGGCGATTCAAGCACCTTGGCGCTTGCCGTGTAGCCGCCGAGCTCGGCCCAGCGCTTCTGGGTCTCGTCCTTGACGAACCATTCCAGGAATTTCATCGCCTCTTCCTTGTTTTCGGAATAGGAGACGATCGAGATGCCTTGGCCGCCGAGCGCAGCGTACTGGTGGCCGTCCGGGCCGGCCGGGTTGGCGAAGAAACCGGTCACTTTGGCGTTCGGGTTAGAGGCCTCGTTCACCAGCGCCGGGAAGAAGGCGAAGTAGTTCATGCTCATCGCCGCCAGGTTCTCGGTGATTGCCTGGTTGTTCTCAACGAAGAAACTCTTCGCCCAGCCGGGAGGCGTGAAGCCGTAAAGCTCGCGGTAGAGCTCCAGCGCCTTTACGTTCTTCTCCGAATTGATGATGCCGTCGACCTTATAGGTGGCATAAGCGCCAAGCGCGCCGCCGAAGGAGAAGATCGCGTTCTCGACGCCCATGACAAGGCCGTCATAGGAGTTGTCGGTGTAGATCGCGATGCCGTAGCGCTTCTCGTCCGGACGGTGAAAGAATTCCGCGATGTCGCGAAGCTGCTTCCAGTCCTTAGGCGGAGCGAGGTCGTAGCCGTACTTCGCCTTGAATGCTTCCATCTCCTTAGGATCTTCGAACCAGTCCTTCCGGTAGGACCAACCGACGGCGTCGCCTTCGGCCGGGATCGACCAGTATTTTTTCGAGTTCGAGGGATACTCGGCGTAGTATTTCACCGTTGCCGGCGCCATGACTTCGTTGAGCTTGTGCTTATTGAAGAAGTCGGTGAGATCGACATAGTGCCCGGCTTCGGACGCAGCGCCGATCCACTGGCTGTCGCCGACGACCATGTCGTAGGCTGAGCCCTTGGCGTTAAACTCGGTGAAGGCCTTGGTCTGGAAGTCGGCCCACGGCGTGGTCTCGACAGTGACCTTCACGCCGGTCTCCTTCTCGTATTCGTTCACAAGCTCCTGAAGGTAGTTTGCCGGGTCCCCCTCGGCCCAGAAGATCGTCAGTTCTTGGGCTTGCGCGGATGTTCCGCAGGCCCACATCAAGCCGATACCGGCCAACAGACCGGTCATAGTTTTGCGCATAACGTATCCTCCCATTTATGCACGCTTCCCGCTTCGTTGCAGGTCTTCCGATCCGACTTTTTCGATCCTCATGGGTGTTTGTCGCTCTGGCGGGCCTCCCCGACCCTTGCCCGTTTCAGATCTCCAGTCTCAATGCTGGTTTTTCATCTGGTAGTACCAAATAGAACTAGCGTCAAGAGCAACTTTCGGCGGAGCTTCCGCCTCCGGATCGCCTTCAAAGTCTCTAGATCGCACCGATAATCTCTCATTTCTTGATGTGGTCTTATCGGGCATTCTGATTGATCGTGGCCGATCCGGACAACGATATAAAAGGATACTAACTGAACTGGTCGAACCAGTTTTCATTTTACGTCGGAGGTTGATCAATGTCATGCCTCGCCTCCCGCCTCCCGTAGCGCAGCTTCAACGAGCGCCTTGGCCGCCCATGCGGCAACAGACTGTGCGCTTTCGAAGGTAAGCCCCCAGATATCCTTTAACACGATCAGCACCTCGACGCCGAATACGAGGGAGAGCGCCTGTGCAAGGCGCTCCCGGGCCTCGGGCGGCACGGTGCCTTGCAGCGGCCTGGTTGCGCTCTTCAGGAGATCGACGCGGTGGCCGCGCGTGAACAGCGGCTCGTTACCGAGCGTGCCGGCCTGGCGCTGCGCCCACTGGTCCAGCGAAAGCTTCAACGCCGCCTTGAAGGTGGCCTCGAACTCGTCAATGCGCGGCATCGCGGTCGCCAGCAGGTCGGCAACGCGGGTGCGCGCGTCAAGACTGTCGGACGACCAGTCGAGTATGGGCCCCAAAGCCTCGTCAACCACCGCATACACCAGCGCAGCCTGGCTTGGAAAGTAACGGTAGGCCGTTGCGCGCGACACTTCGGCAGCCTCGGCGACTTCGCTTACCGACGGAGTAATGCCCGATTGCATAAGCCGCGTTGCCGTTTCGAGCATTAGTTTCCGCGTGCGGGCACGCGGGCCTCGCTCGACGGTTTTGGCGGTTTCGTTCTGTTGACGTGAGACATGCATGTCTTTATGATACTCGCGTCTCAAAAATTTGCAAGAGCCGATGGAGTGGCTGTAAAAGGGGGATAGGGCGGGGGGGGGGGGGCGGCCGGCGGGGGGGGGGGGGGGTGTTCGGCCAACCGGAATAAAAGGCGAGCTGGGT
>NZ_JABEPH010000237.1:0-9499 GCF_013004495.1 Rhizobium sp. SEMIA 4085 | reverse complement strand
TTCTTTGCCTGCTCCCAATGTATGGAATCTCGTCCGGTAGGATGTCCCTCTTCTTCCCAGAGGGCGTATGCACGTTTTTTAATCCACTCTTCCCGAGTTTCTGTCATCGCTGATCTCCAGTCACATCATCCCGCAGTCAAACGCTAGACTGGGCCGATGGTTCCAGAGGAAGCGGGGATATTCAAGAAGAATTTTGACACGATGCAAAATAAATTCTGCAATGCAGCATAAAATGCCGGTCAACCGACCTGAAATGCTACGGCCTTGGCCAGATCCTGCACGAAATGCTCGCGGTTTGCGCGGGCATCTTCCTCGTCACGAATGCGCAGAAGGTAAGAAGGATGAATGGTCACCAGAACCGGAGGATGGTTGGCCGGCTGAAGAACATGGCCCCGCTCGGCGGTGACCTTCACTTTAGCGCCGAGCAGCGAATAAAGTGCTGTGGCACCCAGCGCAACGACGAGTTTCGGCTGCAGAATATCGAGCTCGGCACCAAGCCACCACGCGCAGCGCTGGATCTCTCCGGCATTTGGCTTGGAATGCATTCGGCGCTTGCCGCGCAGCTCGAATTTGAAGTGCTTGACGGCATTGGTGACGTAGCAGCGGGAGCGGTCGAGGCCCGCCTCTTTCAGACACTGATCGAGCAGGCGTCCAGCCGGGCCGACAAAGGGCTTGCCCGCCAGGTCTTCCCTGTCTCCGGGCTGCTCGCCAACCAGCACGATCTCGGCCGTGGGCGGGCCTTCGCCGAAGACGAGCTGAGTGGCGTTCTTGTAAAGGTCACAACGCGTGCAGTGTTCGGCCTGCCGCTTCAATTGATCGAGGCCTTTTGCCTCTGCATTCTCAAGTGTGAAGGCCGGACCGAATTTGGGCACGATGGTCATGGAGACTTCCTTCTTTCGCCTTCATCTGCAACCGATCCACGCGGTGTTTGTTCCAGCCTGGGAACAAGTAGCGCCCTTCATGCCTTTGAAGAGGAGTTTTAAGCACTCATGTCGGTCAGGGGCAATTTATGCATCAGGTTTCGAAAGCAGGCTCTGCGGCGCAAGGCCAAAAAAGCTGGGGTCCTAAGATCGGGGCGAACGGCGTCGATTTTCGCATCTGGGCGCCGGGGCAAAAGAACATGACACTCCGTTCGTGCGGGAAAGACAGGCTTATGAACCGGTCCGCCGACGGCTGGTTTGAACTGACGGTTGCAGAGGCAAAGGTGGGCGACGCATATGCCTTCGTTCTTGGAGATGGCAGCGCCGTGCCCGACCCTGCTTCTCGGGCGCAGGCCGGTGATGTGCACGGTCCGTCGCTGATCGTGGAGCCTTCCTATCAGTGGGTGAATGACGCCTGGAAGGGAAGGCCCTGGGAAGAGGCGGTGATCAGCGAAATCCATGTCGGCGCCTTCACAGGGGAGGGCACCTTCAAGGCGGCCGCTGAAAAACTCGGCCATCTCGCCGAGATGGGCTGTACGGCAATCGAAGTCATGCCCGTCGCGCAATTTTCAGGAACGCGCGGATGGGGCTATGACGGCGTCCTGCACTATGGCCCGCATTCAGCTTACGGAACGCCGGCCGACTTCAAGGCATTCATCGACGCAGCACATGGCCACGGCCTCATGGTGCTGCTCGACGTTGTCTATAACCATTTCGGCCCGGATGGAAACTACTTGCACGGGTATGCGCCCGAGTTCTTCCGCTTCGATCGCGATACGCCGTGGGGTGCGGCGATCGATTTCGGACAGGAGCCGGTGCGCCGTTACTTCGTCGATAATGCACTCTATTGGATCGGCGAATTCCGGCTCGATGGCCTGCGGCTCGATGCGGTGGAGCAGATTTACGATACGTCGAAGCAGCATATCCTCAAGCAGCTGTCGGCGGAAGTCGGCAACGCCTTTGCCGATCGAGCGGTCCATCTCGTCGTCGAGGATCAGCGCAATCTCGTGAGCTTGCTCGAGCGGGACGGCGGCGGAAGGGTCAAGACCTTTACAGCGGAATGGAACGATGACTTCCATCACGTCACTCACATCATCGCGACCGGCGAAACCGACGGCCACTATCGGCCCTTTGCATCCGATCTTTGGGAAAAGACGAGACTCGCGATGCAGCACGGCTTTGTGTTTCCAGACCGTGGCAATCCGCCTGAAGTGCCGAAGGGTGAGCGGGTCTATCTCCCGCCGCAGGCCTTCATCAACTTTCTCCAGAACCACGACCAAGTTGGCAACCGTGCCTTCGGCGAGCGCTTGGTCAGCCTTGCACGTCCCGACATCGTCGAGATGATGGCCGCGATCTTGATTCTCTCGCCCCAGGTCCCCTTCCTCTTCATGGGGGAGGAGTACGGCGAGACGCAGCCGTTTCACTTCTTCAGCGACTACGACGGCGAACTTGGCGAGATTGTCCGCAAAGGGCGGGCGGCGGAAGCGGTAGGTTTCGGTGGTCTGAAGGAAGGCAAGACACCGGACGATTTGCCGGATCCGAACGCAGTCTCGACCTTTGCGCATTCAAAGCTTCAATGGCAGCGGCTCGACAGTGACGAAGGCATACGCTGGAAGACTTATGTACGCGAGCTCATCGGCCTGCGGCACAGCTATGTCGTGCCGTTGTTGAAGAAGCCGGGACGCGTCGCAAGCACGGCGTTGGAAAGCGTCGATGGGGCGCTGGCAATCGACTGGACCTTTGGCACCAGCAAGCTGGAGCTTCGTGCCAACCTGGCCGATACTCCGCTCGCCGTGCCGGCTTTCGACGGTGCGGCAATCTTTAATCGCCTCGGCCGCAACGTTGATCAGCCGGGAGATGGCAAGCTTGCATCCGGTTCTGTGGTGTTTGCGATCGATCCTCGGCTGGTAAAATAGCAGCGCGGAGATTTTCGCGTTTTGAGGGAGCGGTGGCGAATTGAACGCCGCCGCTTTCCAGCTATATCTTCCTCCAATGTTTTATCTCATATCGACCTATTGGCCGCATATCCTTTTCGTCATATCCCTTGGCATGGGGACCGCCGCGGCAATCCATGCGGCCATGACGAAGGAAGAGGTACGCGCCGCAATTGGCTGGGTCGGCGTTATCATCCTGTCTCCGATTATCGGCGCAGTACTTTACGCGATCGCCGGGATCAACCGCATTCGCCGCAAATCCCTGAGCCTGCGCCGCGATGCCTTGCTGCCGGCGGCCGACCTTGATGAGCTTGAAAGTTTCGATGCGGAGCCGGAGGCGATCATCAGCAATTATGGGCGGCGCTTTGCAGCTTTGCAAACGCTCGGCGATCGCGTCGCCCGCTATCCGCTGACGACCGGCAATTCGATCGACATGCTGGAAACGGGTGATGATGCCTACGCAGCCATGAAGGCCGCGATCGACGGGGCTGAGCAGAGCGTTCTGCTTGAGACTTATATTTTCGATCGCGACGAGATCGGCCTGCGCATCGCCGATGCGCTGATTGCGGCGGCAAAACGCGGCGTCGAGGTGCGCGTGCTGATCGATGCCGTCGGGGCTCGATACTCGGTGCCCAGTATCCTTGGATATCTCGCCGACGGTGGGGTGACGGTTTCAGTCTTCAACGGCAATGTCATCATGGGCCTGCGGTTACCTTATGCAAATCTCCGCACGCACCGCAAAATCATCATCGTCGACGGGCGTATGGCACTGACGGGCGGCATGAATATACGCCAGGGTTTCAGCCAGGCGATGACGGGGGATGATTTTGCGCGCGATACCCATTTCTCGGTAACGGGTTCGGTCGTTGCCGATCTCTTTGATGTCGCAGCCGAGGACTGGCGCTTCACGACAGGCGAGGTTCTGAACGCAGAGGCGTGGCGGATCGAAGCGCCTGAACGCCAGCCCGGCGATCCGGTTCTCATGCGCGTCGTCGCGTCCGGACCGGACCGCAGCATCGAGACGAATCACAAGATGCTGATGGGCGCCTTTTCCGTTGCCCGGCAATCGATCCGCGTCATGTCGCCCTATTTCCTGCCGGATCGCGAGCTGATTAGCGCGCTGACGACAGCCGCACGGCGTGGCGTCGAGGTCGATATCATCGTCCCGGCCGTCAACAACCTTGTCCTCGTCGATCGGGCGATGACGGCACAGTTCGACCAAATCCTCAAAAATTACTGCCGCATCTGGCGTTCGACCGGCAGCTTCAGCCACTCGAAGCTGCTGACAGTTGATGGCGTCTGGACCTATGTCGGTTCGTCCAATCTTGATCCGCGTTCGCTCAGGCTGAATTTCGAGGTGGATCTCGAAGTTCTGAACGAGGGGTTTGCGGCGGAGATCGACGAGCATATCGACGAGATGCTGAAATCTGCAGCCCCGGTGACATTGGAGAGCCTGCGGTCGCGGCCTTTCCCGGTGCGGCTTGTTGAAAAGATCCTGTGGCTGGGTTCGCCTTATCTTTGATTTTCTTGGATAGAAGCATGGCAAGTTTTACCCGTGGGCCTATACTCCGAACCGGAGCCGTTTTCGATCAACGGAGCGCGTGTTGACTTCGATGCATGCCAGGAAAGACAACCTCCCCGCCAGCATTCTCGCCTCGATCCGCAACCGGAAAAAACGGCTGGAAGCCGTGCTGGCTGCGGCAAAGCCGCGGGCCGAAGGCACGCTGATTGCTTCATACAACGTCCATAAATGCGTCGGAGCCGACAGGCGCTGCGATCCCGAGCGGACGAGCCGGGTTATCCACGAAATCGGCGCTGACGTGATTGCCCTGCAGGAGGCCGATACGCGCTTCGGGGAGCGAACCGGGATTCTTGATTTGACGCGCCTGGAGCGCGAGACGGGGCTTATTCCGGTTCCGGTTTCGGGCATGTCGAAGGCACACGGCTGGCACGGCAATGTCGTGCTCTTCAAGAAAGGGCTGGTGCGCGACGTGCACCAGATTAAATTGCCGGGCCTTGAACCGCGCGGGGCGCTTGTAGCGGAACTCGAACTGGAAAATGGCGGAGAGCTCCGCATCATCGCTGCCCATTTCGGGCTTCTGCGCCACTCGCGGGCGCGCCAGGCACAGATGCTGGTCGAGCTCATGGCCGATCGAAGCGAAGCGACGACCGTTCTGCTTGGCGACCTCAACGAATGGCGGCTCGGCGACCGGTCCTCACTCAACACGCTTCAATCCGCTTTTGAGGCCCAGCCCCCGGCCGTCGCAAGCTTTCCGGCGCGCCTGCCGATCTTGGCGCTCGATCGCATCATGTCGAACCGCAAGGGTGTGCTGACGAATGTCGAGGCGCATGATACACCGCTCGCCCGCGTCGCCTCCGACCACCTGCCGATCAAGGCGGTTCTCAACCTCAAGCGAGTAGAAGAACTGACGGCGACCGCGTGATTTTCCGCATTGTAGTCAAATGGTTGGAGTTTCAATGGTGCGCGGGAAAGCCGGTGCTCAATGTTGAGCTCCCGTTGCTGTTCTAAAGGTGGCCCCGGTTCAAATCGCGTGAGCCTACTCCATAAATGTCTGTGTATAGTCGGCTCCTGCATGCCGTGACGCAGCTGTATCGGCAAGTTTCCGGGGACCGCCCGTGTCGGCGCCGTCGGTGGGCGGCGATCATGTCGGAGGCACATCAACATGGGCCGCACATTCAACGAACAGGCAGGCGCGGTTCCTCGCGGAATGATTGACGCTTCTCTGTGGCACGCGTATCCTTTAGGTCGGCTCTCCATCGGGCACCTTGTGAAAGCCGGCAACCGGACGGCATGCAGAGCATGTCGGTTGACGTTTTTGCGTGCGCATTTCGTGCAGTGAAAGGTGCTCAATTGAACCTCGTCGATCTCGTCCTGACCTATCGCAAATTGGTCGGGAAGCCATCCGTCACAGAAGTTCATCCGTTGGACATGCGTCTTCCCCGGCGGGAGCCGGGAAATATGACGCCGCTGCAAACATTTGGCTGGGAGGTGGCATCATGAACATATCGAGGCGCGCGCTTTGCGGAGCAGCCGTTCTTGCTGCGACAAGTCTCCTCAGCTTCCATGCATTGGCCAAACCGTCCGCGCCGAAGATCCGGGTCGGCATCTTGAAGTTCGGGACAGTGAATTGGGAACTTGACACCATAAAGTACCACAAGTTTGACGCGGCCAACGGGATCGACGTGGAGATCGTCTACTTCGCGGGGGAAGACGCCAGCAATGTCGCCATGTTGGCGGGCGACCTCGACATCATCGTTTCCGATTGGCTGTGGGTGTCGCGCCAGCGTTCGCAGGGTGCGGATCTGACGCTCGCACCTTACTCGACCGCGGTTGGCGCCATCATGGTCAAGGAGGATGCGCCCATTCGTGCCATTCCCGATCTCGCCGGCAAGAAAATCGGCGTGACCGGTGGCTCGCTCGACAAGAGCTGGCTCCTAATCCAGGGCCTTGCCCGGCGTGATCACAAGATGGACCTGACCAGAGAAAGCGAGATCGTTTTCGGCGCACCGCCCCTGCTGTCGGAAAAGGCCGTTTCCGGCGAACTCGATGCTGTGCTGAATTTCTGGCATTTCTGTGCCCGGCTGGAGGCAAAAGGTTTCCGCCGTCTCGTGGGTGCCGACGATGCGGCCAAGGCACTCGGGGCATCGGGGCCGGTTTCGGCGCTCGGCTATGTTTTCCATGATAAATGGGCAAACGAAAACCCGGACGTCGCCATGAACTTCCTGCGGGCAAGTGGCGGGGCCAAGAAGCTCCTGGCACAGTCCGACGCAGAATGGCAGCGGCTGGCGCCGATCGTGCGAGCCGACGGCAGGGAACTCGAGGTGCTTCGCGATCGCTACCGCGAAGGCATTCCGAACAGGCCGCTCGCAGAGGAGGAGAAAGATGCCGCCAAGCTGTACGGAATCCTGGCCGAACTGGGTGGGGCGAAGCTTGTCGGTGAGGCGCGCCAGATGGCTCCGGGAACGTTCTGGGCCTTAAAGATATGACGGCAGGACGCGGACGGGAAAAAGCGGCTGTTGAGGGCCGACGAGCGACTGCCATTTCTCGTGGTCTTCTGCCGGCGGCAACGGCTTTGGCATCCCTTCTCGGATTGTGCCTGCTCTGGAACCTCGTGGCGGGAATCTGGCCGAGCCGGGCGTTTCCGCCGCCGATCGACGTCTGGCGTGTGCTGGTCAAGGAGGCGGCAACCGGCGATCTTGCCTATCATCTCGCCATGACCCTGTCCCGGGTCGCCGCCGCCTATGTTGTCGCGATGCTGGTCGGATCGGTCGTCGGCGTCTTGCTCGGCGTGCACAGGCGAGCGGATTCTTTCTTCAATCCGTGGCTTGTTCTTTTTCTCAATCTCCCGGCACTGGTCGTCATCGTTCTTGCCTACATCTGGTTCGGCCTGACAGAAGCAGCAGCGATCAGCGCAGTGGCGATCAACAAGATACCCAATGTTGTCGTCACCATGCGCGAGGGCGCGCGGGCGCTCGATCCACGTTACGCCGAAATGGCAAAAGTCTATCGCCTCAGCCCGCTCGACAGGATCCGCCATATTCTGATGCCGCAGTTGCAGCCTTATTTTGCGGCCGCATCGCGATCGGGTATTGCGCTGATCTGGAAGATCGTGCTCGTTGTCGAGTTGTTAGGCCGTTCAAATGGTGTGGGCTTCCAGATCTATCTTCACTTCCAGATATTCGATGTCGCTGCCATCCTTGCCTATTCGCTGGCTTTCGTTGCCATTATGCTATTGATCGAACTCCTCCTGGTGCAGCCATTTGAACGACATGCAACACGCTGGCGCCGCCGCCCCGCTTAAGGTCGACATTGCAGAGAAGACCTTCCGGTCGGCCGAGGGCGTGACCATTGATGCCCTGCGTGGACTTTCATTCGAGGTGCGGCAGGGGGAATTTGCCTGTTTGTTTGGGCCGTCCGGCTGCGGCAAAACCAGGACCGTGCGCAGTCGGCTGGGGCTTGGTCAGGCGATGTACGGAGGATACGAACTGCGCAAGGGCGGCTGCAATTGAATTTATGCGGTAATCCAGGAGCCCGTGCTTCTGCCTTGGCGAACGGTGGAGCAGAATGTCCGCCTTGCGTTGCCTTCAGGCACGCGGGACATGGACTTGGACGGGCTGTTCGACATCCTGGGCTTGTCCTCAATGCGGTCGCTCTATCCTTCAGAACTTTCGCTGGGCCTTGCGCGTCGCGCTGCCCTCGCGCGTGCCTTTGCCACGGAACCTGCGATCCTTTTGCTGGACGAGCCTTT
Source organism: Rhizobium sp. SEMIA 4085 (assembly GCF_013004495.1). Classification (NCBI taxonomy): domain Bacteria; kingdom Pseudomonadati; phylum Pseudomonadota; class Alphaproteobacteria; order Hyphomicrobiales; family Rhizobiaceae; genus Rhizobium; species Rhizobium sp. SEMIA 4085. Next base: position 1,375 of record NZ_JABEPH010000237.1, on the reverse strand, counting down.
CGCCTCGCTCGACGAACGGACGGCTGACAAATTGCGGCGTCTTCTGATGACGGTGTGGTCGACGAGGCCCACCACTGCCCTGATGGTGACGCATAATCTGCGGGAAGCGCTTCTGTTGGCAGATCGTGTCATCGTGCTGTCACCGCGGCCGGCCCATGTGCGAGGCATCTTCGATGTCGACGTCCCGCGCCAGGCTCGCCACGTCCAGGCACTGGACGATCTGGTTTCGGATTTCCGGACGAAGTTTCCGGACGCCGGCTGACTTTGCAGGCCCGCCATCACCCTGCCGATAGCAGTCACGGTGGGGCGGCCCGCATGTTGCACTGTCAAAACCAGCGGATATTTGCCGCCGCTTTGAGCGCGCCTTGGTTCCGTGGTTGCAGACTTCGCCTTCGGATTCTGCGAGAATAGAGCAACCCGCTTGCAGGCATAGCCGCGATTCACGATCGCGACCGCAGGGCAGGTGGCAGCAAGCCAAGCAACGATCTATGAGTGCCGTGGACGATTCCGCGGCTTGTCGGACGGTAAACACCGCAACCTTTGCTGAGGTGGATCCGAAACGCTACGCATCTATTCTTACCAGGCCTGCGGCTTCGCAACAAATAGGGGTCATGTTTCAGAGCGACATTTCCTCTATTGCTCGGAACCAAGCAACCTATTTATTATTGCTTACGTCTTTTGAAAGGCTTATCGTATTTGTTGGTTTCCGGCTTCAAGGCTTTGCCGAATGGGAGCGGCAGGGTCCCGTAGGTACGAGGACGGGCAACAATGGTGCCTCCTGCCCACCTGGCGAACCGTGACACGCTGACGGAAGCGACGTCCCATCATAGACAACAAGTTGAGCGCTTGGTCGGCCCTTGTGGTCTCCCGAGGTCGCGTAATCGGCGACGTGATGTATGTCCACACGCCGTTCCCAAATACGGTTTATGCCCTCGATCTCAACGAAGGCAAGGAAAACGTCATGCCGGCCTTCGGCGAAAACAAGAACGTCTACCGCAACCTCGACGACCTTAGCGCCTATTTGTGCGCCCGGGCCGTCGGCGACGCGCCACGCGGTTGTCCGCCCAAGAAGGCTGACAGGCTCCAAGCGGCGAAAGACCACGAGGCCAACTGCATAGGTGGGTGACATGGCGTGCGCGGCAGCCAATACGATGAGGAATGAGCGTTAGAAGGGGATAAAGGATGAAAACCCGCGCCGCCATTGCCGTTCAGGCGGGAAAACCGTTGAAAATCACGGAGGTCGATCTCGAAGGCCCGCGGGCCGGCGAGGTTCTGGTCGAGGTCAAGGCGACCGGCATCTGCCACACGGACGATTTCACGCTGTCTGGGGCCGATCCGGAGGGCCTGTTTCCGGCAATCCTCGGCCATGAGGGTG
>NZ_JABEPH010000020.1:0-29777 GCF_013004495.1 Rhizobium sp. SEMIA 4085 | reverse complement strand
TTTGCTCCCCCCGATGGCGGCCCCCTTCCGATCGTGCGTCAGACCGCTGTGGAACGCATCGACCATCGCGCCGCGGATCATGTCGGTATTTCGACATCGAAAGGCCACCTCCGTGTCAAGGCGGTAATCGTCACTGTCGCTACGAATGTGCTTGCGAATGAGCGCATCGCGTTTTTTCCCCCGCTCCCGGAAAAAATCGATGCAGCCTCCCGCCTGCCACTCGGTCTTGCGAACAAACTGTTCATGAAGGTGGGAAGGCCGGACGCCCTACCGCTGGACAGTCATCTTCTAGGCTCCTATCGCGAACGCCGGACAGGTGCCTACCAAATCAGGCCCCTCGGAAATCCCGTTGTGGAGGGATATTATGCAGGGGATTTGGCACACGACTTAGAACATGGGGGACCGAAGGAGGCGTTCCAGTTTGGACTCACGGAGCTGAAGCGCGCTTTGGGATCCGACATCGGACGGCAGCTCTCATTGATCTGCTTTTCAGCATGGGGCTCCGATCCGCACATCGGCGGCTCATATTCATACGCCAGCCCAGGAGCTTCTGATCTTCGCAGAACGCTTGCAACTCCGCATGACAATCGCATCTTCTTTGCAGGTGAAGCCTGTTCGACTGGACGCTATTCGACTGCGCACGGTGCCTATGATACTGGAGTGATGGCGGCGCAGGAGCTTGTAAAGACGATCGCCTGAGGGGTCCGGGCAAGAATTTCAGCGCGCGACAGGAACAAGCATTCCCGCGGGGACCCGAGGGATGCAGCACGTGATTTCAGATCTCCTCAATCTTCCGATCTTCGAGCGGCAAAACAGAAAGCTCTCGCCAGTCGATCTCCTCAAGCAGCAGATTGTACTCATCGACGTTGAGTTCATTCTGGGAACGAAGTCGCTCAAGCTCCATGCGTTGGGCGGCAATCGAGCAGAGCGCCAGTTTGCGGTAGGTTTCAAGCGAGGAGGGTCCTTCAACATTGAAAAGTGCTTTCTGCTCGATCCGAAACTTGCTTCTCAAAAGCTCTGCCTCCGGGCCGGACTGATCCTCCAGTACGCAGATGCCGGCCTTTGTGATCTGCGCGCGACGGGCTCGCAGCTCATCGGCTGCGGCTGCGCGCCCATCGAGACCCAGCCATCGGATCAAGGGCGAAAGCGTCAGTCCCTGTATGACGAGTGTTGCAAGAACCACCGCGAAAGCAGTCAGCACGACTGTGTCGCGCTGAGGAAAATCGCTCGGCAGCGCGAATGCTGTCGCAAGGGTAAGTAGTCCCCGCATTCCGCACCAGCCGGCGAGAACTGCCTGCTTGATCGTCGCTGGCTCCTTTCGTCCGCGCAGGCGTGCAAGGCGAGCCAGGATACGGTTATAGCCGATGCAGACCGCAAACCGGACGAGAACGACGATCGCGACGACAAACGCAGCGAATGTGCAGGCCTGGCCGAGCTGACCCTCAGGCATGCCTGCGATGATGCCTCTGATCTGCATGCCCATTAACAGGAATGCCATGATGTTGAGGACGAAGACGACGGCACACCAGACCGCCTCGGACTGGACCCGCAGGCGCGCAGATGTCGCGACGCTGCTTGCCATAGCCATGGCCATGGCCACGACCGCAAGCACCGCCGACAGCCCCAGATGTTCGGCAAGAATCCAAAGCAGGTACGTCTGGACGAACTGAAGCAGGTTTCCGCCCAAGGTGCCGGACACGAAACCTGAAAGATGCTTGCCGACGAAAGCCGCCAAGATACCCAGAAGGATGCCGCCGGGAGCCGCAAGGGCGAAATGTAGGCCGACGGTGACACCAAGATTTCCCGTTGAATGTACCGCGAGCGCGGCCCCGAAGATGAGGAGGGCGGCCGCGTCGTTGAAAAGGCTTTCGCCTCGCAGCACGGCATCTGTGCTGCGAGGTATCGCCACCCCTGAAAGGATCGCAGTCGCCGCTGCTGCGTCGGGTGGTGCGACAATGGCCCCAAGGACGAGCGCGGCCGCAAACGGCAGGCCAGCAAGCCATGATCCCGCAAGCGCAACGGCGAAAGCTGTGACAATCACGCCACCGATGGCAAAGACGAGCAACGGCAACCAGAAACGCCGGGCAGTTCCAACTGGAAAGTCAAATGCCGCGTCCATCAGCGCGGGTGCGATGAACAAAGCAAGGGCAGTCTCAGGTTCAAGTGAGACATAGGGGGTTCCCGGCACAAGCGCAGCTGCAGCGCCCGCCATTGCCAGCAGGGATGGATAGGGAAGCGACAGACGTCGCGAAACCTGCAGTAGCAGGATCGCCACGAGAGACAAGACAAGGAGGCTTTCAAAAAAGCTCATAATCGGCACGATCCTATCTCTTTGTTGTCCGGCGTCTCCTGAAACGATGTTAGCCGGTCTGAGTGCTTCAAAAGCATCAAGCGCGGTGCTTGGCGTCCTTGTCGGGATTTCGATATCACTCGAAGTCCAATTCGGTCGATTTCACCACAAATTCTCGGCGGCATCCACGATGCCCGTTTCACCGGCGCCGAACACGCTGAAAATCAGCTCCCGCAGCCCGGTTGCCGAAAATGCCGTCACCGCAATGAGTATTGGCCGTGCGAGGGACGAGCGGCACTTCATTGGGAGCTAGAAAGGCGGCACCCGCCGTTTGCCGAGAGCCGCTTTCTTGCGAAGCGGACTCGGCACCAAGGCTGTTGCAGCCTTGCCGTCATACGACCATTTTGGGTGTCTATCTGAACAGTACGCAACACGCGTTGACGTAGAGCGCGATCAGTGCATGAGCTTTTGGCGTTCGGCGCGCCGGTGCAGCCACTGGATAGTTGCGAGAAACAGCGTTGAGAATAGAATCAGCAGTGTTGCGACGGCAGCGATGGTCGGGCTCAGTGTCTCGCGAACGCCGCTCCACATCTGACGGGGCAGGGTGCGTTCCTCGGAACCGGCGATGAAAAGTGCAATCACCACCTCGTCGAAGGACGTGACGAAGGCAAATAGCGCACCCGACACGACACCCGGTGCGATGATCGGCAGCATGATGCGCAGCACGGCTTCAACGGGCGTTGCGCCAAGACTTGAGGCCGCGCGCATCAGATTGTGATCAAAGCTCGCAAGTGTCGCCGTCACGGTAATGACGACGAAGGGCGCTCCGATTGCGGTATGGGCAAGGACCAAACCGGTCAAGCTGTTAAGCAGACCGACGGCAGCAAAGGCATAATAGATGCCGACCGCCGAGACGATGACCGGTACGATCATTGGTGAAATCAGAATGGCAGTCAGCGTGGCGCGGAAGGGGCATTCCGGCCGGCTAAGGCCGATTGCAGCCAACGTCCCGAGTGCGGTTGACACCAGTGTGGTGCAGACGGCGACGATGATGCTGTTCTTCAGAGCCAGTTGCCAGACTTCGGAGGAGAGGAATTCCTCATACCAGCGCAGCGAGAGGCCTGGCATCGGATAGGTGAAGAAGGGCTCCGCGTTGAACGACAGGGGCACGATGGCGATGATCGGCGCGATCAGGAAGACAACGACAGTGCCGCCGGCAATCCATAGCAGGATGGGAAGCAGGCGTTCGACGGAAAGGGAGTGGTTCATCAGCCTATCCTTAGACGGTCGATGCCGACCAGACGATTGTAGACGGCGTAAAGGATGAGCACGGCGACCAGGAGGATGGCGCTCAATGCCGCCGCCATCCCCCAGTTGGTCACCTGGTTCGAATAGTAGGCAATGTAGTAACTGACCATTTGATCGCGCGGACCGCCGACGAGCGCTGGGGTGATGTAGTAGCCGAGGGCCAGGATGAAGACCAGAAGTCCGCCGGCGCTGACGCCTGGCATGCTCATCGGCAAATAGATTCGCCAGAAGGCCGATAGTGGTGGCGCCCCCAGTGAGGAGGCGGCGCGCAAATAGACCGGCGGGATGCTCTTCATGACGCTGTAGATCGGCAACACCATGAACGGGAGAAGGACATGCGTCATCGCGATCAAGACGCCGATGCGGTTATAGATGAGTTCCAGCGGCTGCGATGGGTCGATGACGCCAAGCCAGGCAAGAGCGGAGTTCACCACCCCGCGGCTCTGCAACAGCACGACCCAAGCGCTCGTACGCACCAGCAGTGATGTCCAGAAGGGCAGGAGCACGAGGATTAGCAGAGCGTTGGCGATGCCCCCCTTGGAACGGGCGATCAATGCCGCAAGCGGATAACCAAGCAGCAGGCACAGCAACGTCACTGAAGCGCTGACGGCGAAGGTGCGCAGCAGCACATCAATATGAACGGCGTTTTCGGGTGCGACTGTCGTTATGACGCCGGTCTCGTCGCGGCTCATGTCCAACGCTGCGAGCAGATAGAAATCGGTAAGCTCAGGCATTGCCTGCCTGAGAAGATGCCAATAACGGGGCGATGCCCATTGAGCGTCCGCTGCGATGAAGGCATCCTTGTAGGGCGCCTTTGCATTGCGGATCGTGCGCGCGGTTTTCAAAAGCATCGAGCGCATGCCAGTTTCGTAATAATTGAGCCGTTTGGCGATCTCGGCCACATCCTCGCGGGACGATGCCTTCATGTCGGTTGCGAGGGCGGCATAGACCGCCTCGTCTGGTACGCCTTTGCCGTCCCACGAAGAAAGCATTGAGACGGTGTTCGGCAGTGTTCGCGCCACTTCGCGGTTGTCGACGCTTCGGATAAGAAGCATGCCGATCGGCAGAATGAAGATCGCCAGCAGGAAAAGCATCAGCGGCGCGACGAGAAGCAAGGCTCTCATCTGCCCCTTCCGTCGCAGACCACGCAGCCGGCGGGCAAGAGGCGCCGTGTCGATGGCATTGTTGATGACGTCGTCGGTAAGCAGGAGCGCCATGGCACACCTTCATTCGCAAAAAATGGGCGGGCGGGCCCGGGAGGAAAAGCCCGCCCGCCGAGCGAGGACTATTGCGCCAGCCACTTGTTGAAGCGTTCGGTCAACTCCTCGTCATGGTCGGCCCAGAATTCTGCCGAAACCACGAACGCGTTCTTGGTGTTTTCAGGCGCGGTCGGAAGGTCGGGCAGGATGTCGGCGGGAACCTTGGCGATCGCCGCCTTCAGCGTCGGGCCATAGGAGATGTACTGCGACTGCCGGGCCATGACGTCCGGGGTCATCGTATAGGCGATGAATTTGTCGGCGGCCTCCTTGTGCGGCGATCCCTTCGGCTCGGCCCAAAGGTTGAAGTCCATCCCTTGGCCATCCCACACGATCTTGAAAGTCTTGCCGCTGTTTTTGACGGCGTCGTAGATGCGTCCGTTCCACGCCGTGGTCATCAGCACTTCGCCGTCGGCCAGAAGCTGCGGCGGTTGGGCGCCGGCCGTCCACCAGACCTTGACATCCTTCTTGATCGTATCGAGTTTCTTGAAGGCACGATCGACGCCTTCGGGCGAGCCCAGGACGTCATAGACCTTGGCCGGCGCGACGCCATCGGCGATCAGTGCGAATTCCAGCGTCGTCTTCGGCGCCTTGCGCAACGCCCGCGGACCGGGGAATTTTTTTGTGTCGAACAGATCGGCCATCGTCGTCGGCCCGCCATTCGGAAATTTTGACGCATCGTAGGCATAGATCGTGCCGAAAACGATTGTGGCAGCCGCACAGTCCATGGCCGCGCCATCGATGAAGGCCTCCTTGCCGCCGAGCTCGGAATAGTCGATCTCTTCCAGCCATCCTTCGTCGCAACCCTGCAGCGCATGTCCTGGTTCGACATCAACGACATCCCAGGTGACCTGGCCGGTTTCCACCATGCCCTTCAATTTCGCGGTGGATCCATCCCACTCGTCCTGCAGGATCTTGACGCCGGTCTCCTTCGAGTAGGGACCAAAGAAGGCTTTCTCCTGGCTTTTGGTATATGCGCCTCCCCACGACGTTACCGTGATCGTATCCCCAGCAAGTGCGGGTGCGCTCATGGCGAGACAAAGAATGGAGGTCTGAAGCAGTATCGAGATGCGGTTCATATTTGTTCCCCTGTTTTGGTTGAATGCAGTTTAGGCTTTTCGCTGTCACGATAGAGCCAGCGCCCGGCAGTCGTCCGGCGCCCAGCCGATGACGATGTTGTCCCCGGAGGCCCGAAACGTGTCCGCCAATGCGGCAGGCACCTTTATGCGGACGTCTTCGCAGCCGCAGGCCTGGACGCGCAGCCGCAGGTGATCGCCGTGGTAGATCAGTTCGACGATCTTGGCCGTGAAGCGGTTGGGAGTTTCGGCAGGAGACGACAGCGTGATGCGCTCCGGGCGCAGCACCAAGGTCGTGCGCGTCCCCTGTTTCAGCCCGTCACCGGCAAGAGCCGAGATGATGGAGCCGTCCGCGGTCCTGATCCGGCAGGTCTTTCCGACAAGCTCGACCACTTCGCCCGCGATGGCATTGTTTTCCCCGATGAAGGTTGCGACGAACGGGTTTGCCGGCGCTTCATAAAGGGCGTGCGGCGAGGCGATCTGCTGCAGCGTGCCGTCATCGAAGACGCCGACGCGATCAGACATGGTCAGTGCCTCGCTCTGGTCGTGCGTCACATAGACGACATTGATGCCAAGACGGCCATGCAGGTGCTTGATCTCGAGCTGCATGTGTTCGCGCAATTGCTTATCGAGAGCGCCGAGCGGCTCGTCCATCAGTATCAGTTGCGGCTCAAACACCAGCGCACGGGCCAATGCAATGCGCTGCTGTTGGCCACCGGAAAGCTGGTTCGGCCGGCGCGTTTGGAAACTTTCCATGCGCACCATGTCGAGTGCGCGGCGCACGCGTTCGGCTGTTTGCGCCTTGCCGAGCCGCCGCATCTTGAGTGGAAATGCCACGTTTTCGCCAACGGTCATATGCGGGAAAAGCGCATAGTTCTGAAAGACCACGCCAATGTTTCGGCGGTGCGGCGGTACGCTGTCGATGCGGTGACCGGCGAGCGTGATGGTGCCATGGGTTGGAGCCTCGAAGCCGGCAAGCATCATCAGTGTCGTGGTTTTGCCCGAGCCTGACGGGCCAAGCAAAGTGAGAAATTCACCCTTTGCGACACTGAGGTCTAGCCCGCGCACGACGTAGTTTTTGCCGTCATAGGATTTGCGGACGCCTTCAAAGGCGATGAAAGGCTCATTCATGAAAATCCTCCGGTCACCGGTCGGGTTCTTTGCCTTTTGTCTCGGTGTGCGATTGATATTGTCTCGGTGTAGTCAGCCTTGTCAAGCGAGACAAATAATTTTGTATGGCGATCAATTGCCCCCTCGAAACTTATAGAAAAAAATGATACGGAGCAGATAGATAAGGGAAAGCAACGAGAACGAGTGCGTTTTCCGCTATACCAGCGGATCGGCATTCGAAAGCAGATGCGGAAATTTGTATGCCGAGAGAAATGCAGGAGAGCCACACAAAGAGCGGGGTGCTGAAGCGACCGACCCGCCGGCCCGCCTATCTCGAGCTTGCCGGCGAGATTGAGGCAAAGATCCGTTCAGGCGAGCTTTCGCCCGGAAGCCAGTTGCCGCCGCAACGGGATCTGGCAAAGGAGCGTTCGGTCAATGTCTCGACTGTCACCAAAGCCTATCGCGAGCTGCAGAACCTCAATCTTGTCGTGGGAAGTACGCGCCGCGGGACGATTGTGATGAGGGAAGTTGCGATGCCGCGCGTCGATCGCGCGACACCGCCCAGCGGCCTCATTGACCTTACCGTCAACCGTCCGGCCGTCGATGATTTCCAAAAACGCCTTGCCGAAACACTCCCCACGCTTGCGGCCGATTCGCGCTTCCAGGAAATGCAGGAGTACCAGCCGCCAGAAGGAGCTGCCTGGGCACGCGCCGCCGGCCGGCGCTGGATCGGGCTCAACGGCTTTGAACCGTCCGCCGCCGATATCGTCGTCACCAGCGGTGCCCAGCACGCCCTCCTGGCAGCCCTCAGCAGCCTGATCGAGCCTGGCGACGTGGTCGTCTCGGATCGGCTCACCTATTATGGCCTGAAGGCGCTTGCGCAGATGTTTCGCTTTCGCATCGTTGGCATCGGCAGCGATGATGAGGGCATGTCGGCAAGCGAGCTCGAGGATATCTGCCGTCGGGAAACTGTCCGGGCGGTGTTCGCCGTTCCTTCGATGCACAATCCGAGTGTCGTGACGATGAGCGAGGCGCGGCGCCGCGAATTGGTCGCCGTGGCCGAACGTCACGACGTGGTGATCATCGAGGACGACGTCTATGGACCGATGCTCGGTACCCGAGTTCCGACGCTCGCCACGCTTGCGCCGAAAAGGACCTACCATATTTCGGCCCTCTCAAAGGCCTTGGCGCCGGGCCTGCGCGTCGGCTATCTGACCTGCCCGCCGGGGCTTGCACAGGTGACTGCCGAAGCAGTGCGCACAACGGCCTGGATGCCAGCGCCGTTGCCGCTCCTCATCGCAAGCCGGTGGCTGGAGGATGGCACCGCCCAGGCCATTTTGAAGGCCCAGCTTTCCGAACTTCGAGCGCGCCACACGCTTGTTACCACTATTCTGGCGGGCCACTCCTTTGCAGCGGATCCCCGCTGCATGTTTGTCTGGCTGCGATTGCCAGCACCCTGGCGGGCGGAAGATTTCGCCGCCAACCTGCGTGCTCACGGCGTCGCGGTCATGCCGGCTGCCGCCTTTGCCTGTGATCGGCAGCCGGTCGAGCATGCCGTCCGTGTCAACATTGGATGTGCCGCCTCGCGCGAAGAATTGACGACGGCGCTGCGGATCATCGCTTCGATACTCGCCGACCGTCCCCGGGCGTTGATCGGCCATGTCTGAGCAATCGGGCGTGGCAAATCTGGAAATCGCGCCGCTGCCGGAGACGGAGCGGCGACATGTTCTCGTGATCGGTGCCGGTTTGGTGGGCCTTGCTTCGGCGCTCTGGCTGCAAAAGGCAGGGCATCGCGTCACCGTCATTGACCGCGAGCCACCGCTCGCCGGCGCATCCTACAAGCAAGCCTGTTCATACGGGAATGCTTGCACGATCGCGCCTCACAGCGTCATGCCCGTCGCAACGCCCGGCATTGCATGGCGGGTGCCAGGGATGCTTGCAAACCCGCTTGGCCCACTTGCAATCGTCTGGCGCTACCTGCCGCACCTGGCACCTTGGTTGCGTGCGTTTGTGGCATCGAGCAGCAAGGATGAAGTCGAACGGATCGCCACAGTGCTCTCCGGCCTTCTTATGCAGGCCGATGCCGGCTGGCGGCCGCTTGTCCACGAAGCCGGCGCAAAGGCGCTAGAGCGGCGCCATGGATGTCTTTATCTCTATAAGACAGAGGCGCAGTTTCAGGCGGCTGAGCCTGAAATGCTCTTCCGCGAGCGTCACGGTGTTGCCCTGGAGCGGCTGGATCCCGCGGCAATCCGCGATCTCGAACCCAACCTTGCACCATTATATTGTCGCGGCGTCTTGTTCCGCGATGCCTATACGTTTTCGAGCCCGAAGCTGCTGGCCTTCGCGCTTGCCGTGGTCATCGGCGAGCGCGGCGGCACGTTTGTCGACGGCGACGCCAGCGGGCTGGAGATGACAGAAGCAGGCGTCCGTCTCCGCGCCGGTGATGAAAAACTCGCTGCCGATCACGCCGTGGTGGCGGCAGGTGCGTGGTCAGGCACGCTTGCGAGCCAGATCGGCGACAGGGTCCTGATCGACACTGAAAGAGGCTATCATGTGCTCTTCCCGTCGGCCGGCTGTCTCTTGATGCGCCCCGTCTGTTATCCGGAACACGGATTCTACATGACGCCGATGGCAGATGGCCTGCGCGCTGCCGGCACGGTGGAACTCGGCGGCCTCTCCGCCCCGTCCAATGCCGGCCGCACGGCCATGATCCGCAGGGGCGTCGAAGCGCTTTTGCCTGGCGCGGGAGAGGGCACCTCAGAATGGCTTGGCTTTCGTCCATCGATGCCGGATTCGCTGCCGGTCATCGGCAACTCGCCGACATCACCGAACGTGACCTACGCCTTTGGGCACGGCCATCTCGGGTTGACGCTGGCTGGCATCACGGGGCGGCTCGTGGCAGATCTCGTCTCAAAGCGGAAACCGTCGATCGATCTGACACCTTTCCGTTCCCAGCGCTTTAGCCATTTCGGCGCAAGTCGATGACAGGCGGCTGCGCTCAGGACTGGAAATCGGGGCGCTTAGGTATACTTCCATGATCTTGCCTAAACGGATGCGTGGCTGATCGGCGCGGCCCCGGACGGCGCTGTCTTATACGCGCTGCGATGGCGGCAGTATCGACTACAAAAAGCGGCTTCCCGGACCCTCTAGGACAGGCGGCCACAGCGGGCACCACAATCGCCAGATCGTTCATCCGGTCAGCGAGCTCCGGTGCCCAACCCGGTGTCGTGTCCGGAAATGATGGTCGATTGCGCCAACAAAAAAAAGGAACAAGCACGGCGGCCTTGCAGTTAATGCTGAAAAGGTTAGGGACTCACGATGAACACCCGCCCGCAATTCGTGTCGCGAAGCTCGCAACTTCCGCCGCAGATCTACTACGTGCATCCCCTGATGTTGAAGGGTTTGGCGGCGTGGAGCGAGGTCTTTGCGCATGCGAGAGACCTTGGTTTTGACACGGTCCTGACGGCTCCACTTTTCGAACGCCGTCCTAACAGCAGTGTCTTTGTCACGAAAGGCTTCGATCGCCTCGATCCGGCATTGGGGCTTGGCAGTTCTGTCACCGAGGCCGTCGGAGCCTTGGTCCAGGCCGCAACAGACAACAAGCTCAAGATCATGCTCGACCTGGCCATTGATCGGGTGGCGGTCGACGAGGCTTCAGGTTCAACCGTCGCCGATCCGCGCGTGCCGCCGCACAAAGCCGGTAGCCGGCGCATCGATCTGACACGCGATCCTGGCTATCTCGACGACTGGCTCGCTCGGATGAGGCTGCTTACCGACCTCGGAATTGCAGGCTTTCGCTGCCTCGGCATCGCAAGCCTGTCGCCGGAAGCCTGGTCCAACATCATCCTGTCGACCCGCAAGTCTGCGCCTGAAACAACCTTTCTTGCCTGGACGCCGGGCAGCGACTTCGAAGTCCGCAAAGCCCTGCAGGGTACCGGTTTTGATGGCAGCTTCTCCTCGCTGGCATGGTGGGACCTCGAGGAACGTTGGATCATGGAGGAATACCAGATCCAGCGGCAGATCGGTTATCAGATCACCTTTCCGGAACCGCCGTTCGGCAAGCGCGTCGCCCACGGCACCGACAGCTGGGAGGTCTTACAGCGCAAGGCCGTCCGAGCATTGCGGTTGTCTTCCACATTTGCCAGCGGCCTGATGATCCCCATGGGCTTCGAGTATGGTGCTGCCGCACCGCTTGATTCGATGCACGGGGACGGGACCGGCCTGCGCGGCCTTCGCGAACGGGGCGCCTTCGACCTTTCCGGCGATATCCGCGCCGTCAACGCCTGGACGAACAAGACGGCTGCCGGCTTCGCGCGTCGGCCGCTCAAGCTCATCTCAACCAGCCAAACGCCGGCCGTTGCACTGATGCAGACGGATCAGGAGGATATGCCAAGCTCACAGAAAGTGCGTATCGTCGTCCTCAATCGTGACCTGCGGCGCAGCGTCGGCGCTCCGTTCAACCTAGTGCGGGAGGCCGCGTCCTCATTCCTGCCGCTGAGCAACCCGCAGGCCGACGATGAGATCCTTGACGCCCAACTGAAGTTGAAACCGGGTGAGCTTCGCGTCTTCGAGGGATTGTCGTCCGTTCCCATCATTGAGGCATTTGCTGTCCCCGCCGCCAGCGAGGCCGCGGCGTCTGCAAGATTGGCAATCGAAAAAATCACGCCGGCGGTCGACGAGGGCCGTTTCGTGGTCAAACGCGTTGTCGGCGAAACGATAAAGGTTGAAGCCGATATTTTTGGAGATGGCCACGACCCTCTGTCGGCGGCGCTTCTTTGGCGCCCGGCCGACCAGAGCGGGTGGAACGAAGTCCGCATGGAGCTCGTCGAAAATGACCGCTGGCGTGCGGAATTCGTGACAAAGCGCCTTGGGCGGCACGAGTTCGTCGTGGAAGCATGGCGCAACCCATTCCAGATCTACCGCTATGAACTGGTCAAGAAGCACGAGGCACGTCTCGATCTCAGGCTGGAAATCCAGGAGGGCATCAACCTCGTGCTGGACGCGCTCGATCACGCCGACGGCCAGATCAAGAGCCGACTGAAAGCCTTGTTCGACGAACTGACGGACACGCAGGATGCACGGCGCACCGAAATCCTGCTCGCCACAGAAACCGCCGAGCTGATGGCCGCGGCAGATAGGCGTCCTTACCGGCTCCGATCTCAAGTCATCCCGCTCGATGCCGAGCGTTCGGCTGCCGCCTTCGCAAGCTGGTACCAGATATTCCCGCGCTCCCAGAGCGGCGATGCGGTCCGACACGGCACATTCGATGATGTTATCAAGCGGTTGCCGGCCATTCGTGCAATGGGCTTCGACGTGCTCTACTTTCCGCCTGTTCACCCCATCGGTACAACAAATCGCAAGGGTAAGAACAACAGCCTGCGTGCAGAACCAGGCGATCCCGGCAGTCCCTACGCGATTGGCTCGCAGGCGGGCGGCCATGACGCAATTCACCCCGAACTCGGCAGCTTCGAGGACTTCCGGCGGTTGGTCGATGCCGCCAGGCACGAGGGCCTGGAGATAGCCCTTGACCTTGCAATTCAAGCTTCCCCCGATCATCCGTGGCTGAAACAGCACCCGGGCTGGTTCGACTGGCGACCGGACGGGACCATACGTTATGCGGAAAATCCTCCCAAGAAATACGAGGACATCGTCAATGTCGACTTCTACGCCGGTGAGGCAGTCCCGTCATTGTGGATTGCGCTGCGCGACATTGTTCAAAAGTGGGTCGACAACGGCGTGAAGCTGTTCCGGGTCGATAATCCGCATACCAAGCCCTTCCCGTTCTGGGAGTGGCTGATTGCTGATATCCGATCCCGGCACCCGGAGGTCGTATTCCTCTCGGAAGCCTTCACGAAACCCAAGGTGATGTACCGGCTCGCCAAGGTCGGCTTCTCGCAGTCCTACACCTATTTCACCTGGCGCAACGCCAAGTGGGAATTGGAACAGTACATGCGTGAGATAACGACGGAAGAACCCAAGGAATTCTTCCGTCCGCACTTCTTCGTCAATACGCACGACATCAACCCTGACTTTCTGCAAAATGCGCCTCGTCCGGCTTATCTCATCCGTGCGGCGCTCGCAGCGACACTGTCGGGACTATGGGGTGTCTATAACGGTTTTGAACTTTGCGAGGGTCGCCCGGACGCCAAGCGCAAGGAATATGCCGACTCAGAAAAATACGAGATTCGGGTGTGGGACTACGATCGACCGGGCAACATCAAGTCCGAAATCACGATGCTCAACCGCATCCGCAAGGAAAACCCGGCTCTGCATTCCCACCATGGCCTGCAGCTTCTCACAGCCTGGAACGACAACATCATGTTCTACGAAAAGGTGAGCCCCGGGCGCGAGAACGCCCTGCTGATCGCCGTCAATCTCGATCCGCATAATGCCCACGAGGCAGATGTGGAAATTCCGCTCTGGTCATGGAACCTCCCGGACCATGCCGCACTCGATCTCGAAGATCTGATCGACGGGCACAAATTCACCTGGACCGGCAAGGTTCAGCGCCTTCGGCTCGATCCGCACGCCGGGCTGCCGTTTTCGATCTGGCGTGTGAGATAAGGGAGAAAAAGCAAAATGGATGTTGCAACTACAAGCCGCAGTCAGGCGCAGACCGAGACGCACTCAAGCACGCAAGATTCCGATCCGCTCTGGTACAAGGACGCGGTTATTTACCAGCTTCACATCAAGTCGTTTTTCGACGCCAATGGAGACGGCATCGGCGACTTCGAGGGGCTGCATGAGAAGCTCGATCACATCGCTTCGCTCGGTGCCAATGTCATATGGCTTTTACCGTTCTTCCCGTCCCCGCGCCGCGACGATGGATACGATATCGCCGACTACACCAATGTCAGTTCTGATTACGGCACCATGGAGGAGTTCGAGGCCTTCGTGGAAGCCGCACATCAACGTGGGCTGCGAGTCGTTATCGAGCTTGTCATCAACCACACCTCCGATCAGCATCCGTGGTTCCAGCGGGCGCGCCATGCGCCTCCCGACTCGCCAGAGCGCGACTTCTACGTCTGGTCGGACACGGATCAGAAATTCCCGGAAACCCGGATCATCTTTCTTGACACTGAAAAGTCCAACTGGACCTGGGATCCTGTCGCCGGCGCCTATTATTGGCACCGGTTCTATTCCCACCAGCCGGACCTCAATTTCGATAATCCGATCGTGCTGAAAGAGCTTCTAAGCGTGATGCGCTTGTGGCTGGAAACCGGAATCGATGGTTTCCGACTGGACGCAATCCCCTATCTGGTCGAGCGCGAGGGGACAATCAACGAGAATCTGCCAGAGACGCATGGAATCCTGAAGAAGATCCGTGCAGCACTCGATTCCACTCACCCTGGCAAAATGCTGCTTGCCGAGGCCAATCAATGGCCAGAGGATACCCGCGATTATTTCGGCAACGGCGATGAATGCCACATGGCATTCCACTTCCCCCTGATGCCGCGCATGTATATGGCAATTGCCAAGGAAGATCGGTTTCCGATCACTGATATTATGCGTCAGACGCCCGAAATTCCGGAGAGTTGCCAATGGGCGATCTTCCTGAGAAATCATGACGAGCTGACACTCGAGATGGTCACCGACGACGAACGGGACTATCTTTGGAATATCTACGCCGCCGATCGGCGCGCGCGCATCAACCTCGGAATCAGGCGACGTCTTGCGCCGCTGATGGAGCGCGACCGCCGCCGCGTCGAGCTGATGAACGCGCTTCTGCTTTCGATGCCCGGTACTCCCGTGATTTACTACGGCGACGAGATAGGCATGGGCGACAATATCTATCTAGGCGACCGCGATGGCGTGCGAACGCCGATGCAATGGTCCCCGGACCGCAATGGCGGTTTCTCCAAGGCAAACCCCGCGCGCCTCGTTCTGCCGCCCATCATGGATCCGCTTTACGGCTACGAAGCGGTTAATGTTGAAGCACAGGGGGCCGATGCCCATTCGTTGCTCAACTGGACACGGCATATGCTGGCCTTGCGCAACAAACATACTGCATTTGGGCGCGGTTCCTTGCGGTTCCTGTCGCCCGGCAACAGGAAAATCCTTGCTTATCTTAGGGAATACCAAGGCGAAACGATCCTTTGCGTCGCCAACCTGTCGCGCCTGCCGCAAGCCGTCGAGCTGGATCTTGCCAATTTTGCCGGTTACATCCCGATTGAGCTGACGGGCATGTCTCCTTTCCCGCCGATCGGTCAACTCACTTATCTGCTCACGCTGCCCCCTTATGGTTTCTTTTGGTTCCAGCTCAGCCAGGAGACTGATGGCCCCGCATGGCGCGCCGAGCCTCCCGAGCAGATGCAGGACATGGTGACCATGGTCGTGCGTCGCGACCTGCAGGAACTGCTCGATGAGCCCCGGCTTTCAGGTACGCTTTCGAGCGAGGTGCTGCCGGCCTATCTCGGCAAGCGGCGCTGGTTCGCTGCCAAGGGCGAGAGGTTAAGGCGTGCGTCCCTGATTTCCGCCATGCCGTTTCCATTCGCCGGCAACATCTTGTTTGCAGAACTGGAAGCGGAGCTGGAAGCTCGCAATGAGACATACCTGCTGCCGCTTGCCGTATCGTGGGATGACAGCCAGCCCAGTGCGCTTGCCCAGCAGCTTGCCCTTGCCCGTCTCCGTCAGGGCCGTCGCGTCGGCTTCCTGACTGACGGATTTGCGATGGAAGGTCTTGCACGCGGCGTCATACGGGGCCTCTGTGACCGTGCCGTCATTGCCGGTCGCGCTGGCAAGCTCGAGTTTGTAGGGACTGCCCAGCTCGACTGCATGAGCGTCGATGATGACATACAAGTGCACTGGCTCTCTGCCGAGCAATCCAACAGCTCGCTGATCGTCGGCGATATGGCGATGGTAAAACTCATCCGCCATATATTCCCCGGTGTCCATCCGGAAGTGGAGATGACGCGCCGGCTGACAAGCGTCGGATATGCCAATACCGCGCACCTGCTCGGCGAAGTCGTTCATATCACACCCGATGGCAGCCGATTCACGCTGATTATCGTTCAAAGAGCCATTCGCAATCAGGGCGATGCGTGGAACTGGATGCTGGCCAATCTGCGTCGCTCGACCGACGAGGTCGTGGTGACCGGCGTCGACGGCAAGACGGCCGACGAGCATTTCAAGCCGCTCGTCGAGTTCGCTGCGACCGTTGGCAAACGGCTCGGCGAGTTGCATGCGGCCTTGGCGCGGCCAACCGAAGACGAAGCCTTCAAGCCCGTCCGCATCACCGATGAGGACGCCGTTCGCTGGGCAAACGCTGTAAGGGAGCAAATTCGCGGCAGCCTCGACATGCTTAAGGCAAACGGCGACAGTCTTGCGCCGGCGCTGGCGCAACAGATCGCCTTTCTCGTCCAGCAGCGCGAGGATCTCTTGAATGCTGTTGACGATCTCGCCAGGGCTGCGGTCGGCACGCTGATGATCCGAAATCACGGCGATTTCCACCTCGGCCAGGTCCTGGTTGCGGAGGGGGATGCCTACATCATCGATTTTGAGGGCGAGCCCGCACGCGATCTTGCCGAACGCCGCGCAAAGACCAATCCCCTGCGAGATGTCGCGGGCCTCTTGAGGTCGTTCAACTATTTGGCGGCATCCGCCGATCTTGACCTGGAGCGGGTAAGCGAAGTGGAAGACCAAAGACACAGCGCACTCGTTAGGCGCTTCATCGACTTGGCCGAGCAGGCGTTCCTCGGTGCTTATTTCAAAGTGATTGAAGACGTGCGCGAACTCAACATTCCGACCAATTCGCGCAGTCGCATCCTCGATCTGTTCCTGCTCGAGAAAGCCGCTTACGAGATCACCTATGAAGCGCGCAACCGACCCAACTGGCTGGCGCTGCCGCTTGGCGGTTTCTCGGCCATCGCCTCGAGACTGCTGGAGAAAGTCGCATGAGATACGAGCGCACAGACTTGATGATCGGCACTGTCCAGGAGGGCCTTCAGGCTCTCGTCGAAGGCCGCCACGGTGCCCCATTCTCGATCCTCGGACGCCATCAGTATGGCGATTTCACCGTCGTAAGAGCCTTGTTGCCCGGGGCATCATCAGTCGACGTGGTCGAGGCTGACACCGGCCGCGTGCTGACGAGACTGGAGACGATTCACGAAGGTGGCCTGTTTGCCGGGGCAATCGGCAGCACGACGAATTACCTCTTTCGCATCAACTGGCCGGATTCCGTACAGGAGACGGAGGACCCTTATTCTTTTGGAATGCTGCTCGGTGAGCTTGACCTGCATCTAGTTTCTCAGGGCACCCACTATGATCTCGGCCGCACGCTCGGGGCCATTCCGATGGAGATCGATGGCATACAGGGCGTGCGATTTTGTCTGTGGGCACCCAATGCTCGTCGGGTTTCCGTGGTTGGCGACTTTAACAGTTGGGATGGTCGCCGGCATCCGATGCGACTGCGTCCTTCAGCCGGCGTATGGGAAATCTTCATCCCGCGCCTGACGCATGGAGAACGCTACAAGTTCGAACTCATTGATGCCAACGGCAATCTCCTGCCGCAAAAGGCCGACCCGGTCGCCCGTGCCAGCGAAGCTGCACCCTCTACAGCTTCGATCGTCGCGCCCTCAAAACCCTTCCGCTGGAGCGATGAAGACTGGATGCGTACTCACCGCGCCGAGCGCGCACTCGAAGGCGCAATTTCAGTTTACGAGGTGCATCTTGGCTCCTGGCTTCGGATTGCCGAGGAGGCAAACCGGCCCCTCGACTGGGTCGAATTCAGCCAGAGGCTGGTTCCCTATGTCCAAGATCTCGGCTTTACGCATATCGAACTGTTGCCGATCATGGAACATCCGTTCGGCGGCTCCTGGGGCTACCAGCCACTTGGCCTTTTCGCCCCGACCGGCCGTTACGGCCTTCCTGATGACTTCGCCTATTTTGTCGACCGCTGCCATGCTGCCGGCATTGGCGTCATTCTCGATTGGGTGCCGGCGCATTTTCCAACCGATGTATGGGGGCTTGCCCGCTTCGATGGCACCGCGCTTTACGAGCACGAAGACCCGCGCGAAGGCTTCCACAAGGACTGGAACACTCTGATCTACAATCTCGGGCGCAACGAGGTTAAAGGGTTTCTGATCGCCAGTGCCCTTGAATGGCTGGAGCACTATCACGTCGACGGTCTGCGCGTCGATGCGGTCGCCTCAATGCTTTACCGCGACTACAGCCGCAACGAGGGCGAATGGATCCCCAACGCATATGGCGGACGCGAGAATCTTGAAGCGGTGGAATTTTTCAAGCACCTGAATAGCATCATCCATCATCGGTGCCCGCATGCCTTTACAGCAGCCGAAGAGTCGACCGCCTGGCCAGGGGTCACGACGCGGCCCGAGGACGGTGGCCTCGGCTTTGATTTCAAGTGGAACATGGGCTGGATGCACGACACCCTGCATTACATGCAGGAAGATCCAGTCCACCGCAAATACCATCATGCGGCGATGACGTTCGGCATGATCTATGCCTATTCCGAACATTTCATGCTGCCGCTTTCCCATGACGAGGTTGTGCACGGCAAGGGTTCGCTTTTTGCAAAGATGCCCGGCGATCACTGGCAGCGGCTTGCTAACCTGCGCGCCTATTACGGCTTCATGTGGGGGCATCCAGGCAAGAAACTTATTTTCATGGGTTGCGAGCTTGCCCAGGAGAGTGAATGGAACCACGATGGTTCCGTTCATTGGGACCTGCTCGACGATCCCGCTCATGCAGGTATTCAGCGGCTGATCCGTGACCTCAACAGGCTTTATGCGCAAGAGCCGGCGATCCAGTTCAGCGACCTTCATGCCGCTGGCTTCGAATGGGCGGTCGCAGACGACGCGGAAAACTCCGTCTACGGCATGCTTCGCAGTTCGCCCGACCGCTCGTCGCTGATGCTGGTTATGTCCAATCTCACCCCTGTTCCGCGGTACGGTTACCGGGTCGGTGTGCCCACGGAGGGCCGCTGGCAGGCGGTACTCAATACCGACGCGGCGATCTACGGGGGGGCCAATCTTGGCCAGACTGAGGTCTGGGCCGAACGCCAGCCAAGTAACGGCAAGGAGTATTCCGTCCTTCTGACACTGCCGCCGCTCGCAACGGTCTTCCTAAGGCACAAGGATTAGCGCTCTTCCATCTGCGCTGGGGGTGGTGCCGGACGACCAGACGTCCGGCACCTGGTCATGCTTTCTGGGAATACTGCGGCGAGGCTGGATGATCAGCGCGATGGTCTGCGGCGCTTTTGTCAGACAAGCAGCGGCCAGACGCTTGGCTTCCGAAGGCTTCTCAGCGCGACTGGGAAGGCTAACCTTTGCGCAAGAGTTTCTCGACGTGACTGAAAGGCAGAGGTTTTCCGAAGAAATATCCTTGAATTTCGGTGCAGCCGTGCTCCCTCACTTGATCGAGCTGGTCAGTCGTTTCGACGCCTTCGGCAGTCGTCGTGATACCGAGGCTTGATCCCAGATCGACCACCGCCTTCACGATGGCGGCGCAATCCTTGGAATCTCCAAGTTCGCGGATGAATGATTGATCGATCTTGATCTTGTCAAACGGAAAAAGCCTCAGATAGCTCAAGGAGGAATATCCAGTACCGAAGTCATCCATCGCAATCCGCACTCCAAGTTTCTTGATGTGGTGCAGGGTTGCCAGGGCCGTCTCGCTGTCAGTGAGGAGGACGGATTCGGTGATCTCGAGTTCAAGCTGAAAAGCCGACAGACCTGAATCAGCAAGGGCAGAAATAACCGTATGGATAAGCGAGGGGCTTCTGAACTGGACTGGGGAAATGTTCACCGCAACCCTTACATGCCCTGGCCAGCTTGCGGCATCTTTGCACGCCTGGCGCAACACCCATTCCCCGAGTGGCACGATCAAGCCGGTTTCTTCCGCCAGCGCGATGAATTCGCCCGGTGAAACCAGGCCCCGCTCGGGATGGTGCCAACGCAAGAGCGCTTCGAAGCCGACAACCTCTTCGGTTCCTGCATTGACCTGCGGCTGATAGTAGATTTCGAACTGGCTGCCTGCGATGGCCTGCCGGAGGTCGACTTCGAGTTTGCGCCGCTTCTGCATGCCGGCATCCATTGCAGGCTCGAAGAAGCAATAGGTCCCTCTGCCATCCGTTTTCGCTTTGTAGAGAGCGGTGTCGGCATTCTTCAGCACACCATCTGCCGTGTCGCCGTCGTCAGGCGTTATCGCAATGCCGATGCTTACCCCGAGTTGAACAGGCTGCCCCTCGACGATAAACGTTTCGCCGATAGCATTGACAAGTCTTTGCGCAAGTGCAGCGGCGCGTTCCTTCGTTTGGACCTCCTCCTGAAAGACGATGAATTCGTCGCCGCCCAGCCGGGCAATGCTATCGCCCTCACCCAGGCATTTCTTCAGCCTGTCGGTTACTTCCTTCAGCAGGAGGTCGCCTGCGGCGTGCCCCAATGTATCGTTCGCATGTTTGAAGTGGTCCAGATCCATGCATAACAGCGCGCAGCGCTTGCGAAGGGCCAATTCCTTTTCAAGCTTCTCACGTAAAAGCGCGCGATTGGGCAGGCCAGTCAGCGGGTCGTGACCCGCCATGTGTTTGATCTGTTCTTCGGCACGCACGGATTCAGTGACGTCTTCATGGGTTGCGACGTAGCCGCCGTTTTCCATCGGGTTATGTGTGATCTTTATCACCCTGCCATCCATCAAGACGATATTCTCACTGGCGGCGGAACCCTTTAGCGCGGCTTCGACGACAACATCGAAATACGCCTCCCGCTGAACCGGCGCGTTTCCAGCTGTTTGCCGATAGTCGAGGATTTGCCAAAGAGGCGTTCCCGGCCGTGTCAACGTTTCGGGCAGGTCATACAAGCGACAATAGCCTGCGTTGCACAGTAACAGGTTCTTGTCAGCATCGAACATGCACAGTCCGTGCGGCATGTTTGCCAATGCCGCATCGAAGCGGCGGTTCTGATCGGCCATATCCTTTCTTATGCTGGCCAGCGCCGAAATGTCATCGCAGCTGACCAACCATCCGCCGTCGTCCACCGGCGTGGAGGTCAGCGAAACGATCCTCTCACCGATTGAAATCTCCTGATAGAACAAAGTCGAACATTTGAGGAGATGCGTGAGCCAGCTCTCTTGACTGTCATCGGATTGCTGCGTCCGGGCAAGAATCGGAATCTGAGCAGCCATCCTTGTCGCACTGACGCCGACTTCAATTGCCCCCTTGGGGGCGCGCAACAGTTTCCCAATCCGATCGTTGAAAATTACAACCCGTAAGTCTGCATCCAGCAGCGCGACACCCTGCTGCATAGTCTCCAGAATACGGAAGGAACTAAGCATAACCTACCTTTGCAACAAGCGAGATCAAACGCAACCTTAAAGTGCGCATGATGCAATCACAATGCCTTTTCTTTGAAATAACTCAACCAAGTCGTGTCGGCGGTCATCTTCGCGTGCAAACAAGCCGACACTTCGGCATGATTCCCGTCGTGCTTCGCTCCGCAAGTGCTTATATAAGGCCCCAGGTTCTGCCATTGAGAGAAACAGCGCGTTAGAGACTGACGGAGATGCTGCGGGCCTTCATGATTCGATGCCCGGTCTGAACGGAACAAAGGGGTGCAGTCGAGACCGCCCGCAATGCTCAGACCGCGTAGCGGTGTCGTATTGTTGCACAATGTGCACCGAGAATTCATGAAAACAGGTTCGTTCTGCCTCCGGCGAGCGCACGACGCACCTATATCTATTAGGAGCCACGCAATGCGTTAAGCGAAGAGGAAGAACTTGAACGAGATCCACATCACCAAGCGAGAGAGGGAAATCCTGACGCTCATGTGCGACGGAAAGAGCGCGCAGGAGATTGCGATCATCCTCGGGTGCTCGGTGCATACCGTGCGAACGCATATCGAAGCGCTGAAGGATACATTTGCAGTCTACAAGGATACAGCTCTGGTGGCCGCGGCGCTACGGACAGGCGTGATTGAATGATGAAAGTGTCACGCCGGTTCTGGAACGTGCACAGGCAAATGGCCAGCGCGCTGGGGCGGTTCGGCCGCTTCGGCTGCCGTTTGAGGGCGGCGCCATTCCTTCAGGTTTGCTCGTGGACGCATTTTCTCATTTTGATGCAGGCGAAGACCCGCTATTGCATTGTCGATCGTATCGGGAATGGCTTGATTTGAAAACAGGACGGCGGCTTTCGGTATCTGGCGCATCAAGGGGGCGGGATCGCAACGATGATCGTCCAGGCATCAGCCCAGTCGACATTGCAGATCACAATTCCCGCACGGCCATGGGGCTCCTGCGCCGCTTTGGGCCGCTCACCCGCCAGGAGCTTTCCAGGCATCTTGGGCTCACGGAGCCGGCTATAACAGGGATTATGCGCCGCCTAGCCGATGCTGGTCTGGTCAGCGGGAAAAAGCGTCCTACAACTGCGCACTACACGGCGCTCGAGTTCTCGTTGCGAGCCGACGCCGCATATTCCTTGGGAATCCGCCTCGGTGCGCATGGCGGTGAAGCTGTCGTCATGGATCTTGCCGGTAGGATCCTTCAACAGCGCGCCTTCACAAAACCCGAAGAAATCAAGGAGGCTGTTTTACACATCCGGCATGCCGCTGGCCTCTCTGGCAGACTGCTGGGATGCGGTATCGCTCTCTCGGCCGGGGCTCTCGATCGGAAAGTAATTGAGGATAGCCTTGAATTGGACGTTGGCCCGCTCTTTTTTCTGGATGATACCGAGGCGGCGGTCAATGCCGAGCGTATGTTGGGCATAGGCGACCGCGAAGGCGGTCTGGTGATCGTCATCGTCGACGAAACTGTGCGCGCCGGGCTTTTGATCGGCGGCCGGCCGTTTCGGGGTGTTCACGGATTGGCGGGCCAGATCGGCGACATGCGCTCGGGTGTTGATGGCGCGAGCCTGAACGAAGTCGCGACGTTGGCTTCGCTCAAAGAGTACCTGGCAGCCCACCCGGGCGAAACGGATGGCTGGGTGGCGATTGCTGCGCGCCATCTTCATGAGGCGGTCCTGGCGATTTCAGGATTTATCGCTCCGGGCGCCATCCTCATCGGTGGTGCTCTGCCCGACGATGTTTTCGAGGCAATCATTGCGCGCCTGTCGCGCGAACGGGACGACAAAATTCGCGATCTCGTGATCGCGCCTTGGATACCCTGCGTGCGGCGTGCGTCCTTTCCGTGGGCAGGGGTCGCCGTCGGCGCGGCATTACGGCCGTTTTCCGACACACTTTTGCCCGCTGAACGTCCATGATCTTTCGGGCGTGGCTTAACGCGCCCTGCCAACCGTCACGCAACCGTGACCGGGTCCTGGGACTGTCGGCTGCTGATTGGATTTCGAAACCGCTGACCCGGTTCGGCGGATGGCAACCCCAAACGATGGGCAAGCGGGATTGCGGCAGCACCGAGAGCCGCGGCATCTTCCGAGCCGGCCGCCCGGTGAACGGACGGCGCTCGTGCGCCAAGCCGAGTAATCTCCTCGTGGACGTAGACAAGCAGTTCATCAATGAGACGGACAGGAAAGCGGCCACCGATGAGAACGCCTTCCGGATCAACGATCATGCCGATATCGACAATTGCTTGGGCAAGCTTGATGCTGATCTTTCGCAGCCACCTGCTGACGCGGCCGCGACCCGCGTTGTCGAGGTTGAGAAGATCTCCCGGGGTTTTCGCTTTGATGCCGTTGCGCTCAAGATAGTCAAACAGGATAAACAGCGAGAACATTTCGCCCAGCGGCTGGGTGCTTCCCGCAAACGGGCCATCATCAAAGACGACCGGCAGCCAACCAATTTCTCCGCCGATTCCGCTGGCGCCCTTATGACGGACCCCATCAATGACGAGGCTGCCGCCGAGACAGGCATTGGCGAGGATGTAGAAGAAACTGCCGATTTCCGTGCCGAGACCATACTCGATTTCACCGAGTGCAGCAGCGTTGGCGTCATTGTCGATGAACACCGGATGATCGGAAATTGCCTCCAGCGCGCCGCGCACGTCATAGCCAACCCATTGCCGGTATTCTGATGGAAAGCCGACGACTTTAACCTCTCCGAGCCAGTCAGGAATAGCAAGGCCAATTCCCGCCAGACGAGCTTCTTCGATGACCCTGCGGCGTCGGAAAGAGGACAGCGCGTCTGCCATCAAGCCCGCGAAGTCGTCCGGTAGCAGAAAGCGCCTTTCGTGATGGATGCGTCCGCGCACTGTGCCGGCTGCATCCACAGCGACGATCGTCAGGTGATCGCGATCAATATTCGCGCCGACCGAAAACACCCCTTCGGGATCGATCTCCAGCTCGATGGCAGGTTGTCCGCGCAGGCCGTGCCTGCGGCGCGCCTCCATAACGAGACCTTCGTCGAGCAATCGATCCACGATGCGGGTGACGGCTTGTTTCGTCAGCCGCGATTGGTGGGCAAGCTCCGTGCGCGAGATCGGGGCGCCGCGATGAATTGCGGCGAGAATCATGGCCCGATTGGCCGCCGCAGCCTGCTCCGTATTCGAGCCCGACAGTATCAATCCGGTATCCCTTCGCCGTGACCTAATCTCAACGCAAACTAGGCGATTATAGTGGATGCGAAAAGCACCCCAAGAGCGCTGTTGCATCGAGGCGTATCGCATCAAGTCCTGGCTATTCGCCAGCTCTTGACCTCAAAGGGGCGCAAACCGGCAATCGGCACCTCCATCGGCTCTTCGAGGATACTGACGACGCCCATGTTCTGCCACCGCGGCGGAAGGCGTAACTCAAAGTTCCCGCGCCGCCCGGCAGGCTCGTACACGCGCACGATGAGGCCATCGCCGTCCTCCGAGGGCTTGACGGCGGAAAGTGCCGCATCAATCCCGACGGCGGCAAGCGGCTGCCATCTGCCCGGTGCGCGATCTGTGGCGGCAACGGCCAACAGCGGTTGGTTTAGATCTTCGGCCTCCTCCCTCACACCCCCTTCGTACCAAGTACCCTCATGTGGCATCAGTGAATAGGTAAAAGTCTGGATGCCTTCGTCGGCAAGCGGATCGGGATAGACTGGCGCGCGCAGGAGGGAGAGGCCCAGGACATTGCCGCGCACGCTGTGGCCATACTTTGCGTCATTGAGGATGGCAACGCCAAAACCAGGCTCCGAAAGATCGGCAAAGCGATGGGCAGGTGCTTCGAACATCGCAGCGTCCCAGGACGTGTTGGAATGGGTCGGACGTTCCACGACCCCGTAGGCGCATTCGCAGGTCGCCCTCGCGTGACGCACGGCAGCGCCCGTGAGCGTGCGAAGGAAGACACGTCGGTCATGCCAGTCAAGTTCTGTCTGTATGTCCAGCCGCCGCGCGTTGGCACCAAGCGACAGAACCTGCGTGATGCGCGAGTGGCGCCAGGTTCGAACGATCTTGATCGCCGCCCGATGCGGCCCGTTCTCAATCAGGTCAAGGCTGTCGAGATGAGTGATCTCTTCGCCACGAGCGGCGTAGTCTTCTTCGACATCCCAGGCGTCCCAATTGCGCGGCTTGTCGGCAGGATAGACGTAAAGGCGATTGCCGAAGCCCTCAAGCGCCTCGCGGCCTGTTGGCTTGTGCAAAATGCTGGCGATCGAGCCGTCGTTGGCAAGCCTCACTTTCAAGACAGCGTTTTCCAGATAGTCGCGCCCTGCCGAAAGGCCGGTCTTTGGCTGGAGTGCTTCGGTCGCCAGAACAGCAATCCCAAGCGGCGCGATCTTTCCCTCGGCCGAGATTGTGCTGCCGTCTGATAGCGTCAAGCGGATGGGACGCTCAGACAGCGACGGATTGACCACCAGAACATTGTTGCCTTCTCCAACCGGCAGTTGCGCGGCTATCGATTTCATCGCCGCCATTTGAGTTGAGCGCGCCTCTGCCACGACTGCGTCGAGTTCGTTGGCGGCATCGACATAGACCTCGGCAATCGAGGAGCCGGGCAGGATGTCATGAAACTCGTTCTTTAAGACGACACGCCATGGTCGTTCCATTGATGCCGGCAGCTCGCCCCCCAGAAGATAAGCAAGGCCGGCCAGCGTCTCGGCGGTAACCAGACTGCGCTCTGCTTTTCGGTGCAGCCGCTTAACGGCGCTCTGACTGGTGAGCGTTGCGCGATGCAGTTCGAGATAGATTTCGCCCTGCCAGACTGTCAGGTCCTTCCTGGCTGCGGTGTCATGCGCATCCTTGAAGAAGTCGTGGACCCTTGTCCAGCGTGCTTGCGGCAAAGCCGGGAAAAAGCGCAGTTGCTCTTCCCGCATAATCATTTCCGGCGTCACGCCGCCGCCGCCATCGCCATAGCCCACGGCAAGCAGCGTGGCTTGGTGCTTGTCCTTCTGGCGGAAGGTCTTCCAGGTCGGAACGAAACAATCCGGGCGCACGAAGCCATTGTAGCCCTGCATCGGATTGTCGAATGTGTGGGCAAGGACCCTGCTGCCATCGAGCCCTTCCCACCAGAAGAGGTCGGCCGGGAATTGATTGGTTTCCGACCAGTTGACCTTGATCGTGAAGAAGCTGTTCATGCCGCCTTGACGCAGGAGCTGGGGCAGGGCGCCGGAAAAGCCGAAGCAATCGGGAAGCCAGCAGACGGTATGGCGAACCCCGAAGGTCTTTTCGAAATAGCGCTGGCCATAAAGGATCTGCCTGCTGAGGCTCTCGCCGGTCGGCATGTTGGTGTCGGGTTCGACCCACATGCCACCAAGCGTCTCCCATTGGCCTGCCTTTGCCCGTTCGATGATGCGCGCCAGCAAGCCTGGATCGTCTTCGGCAATCTGCGCATAGTAGTGGGCTGTGGACTGATTAAAGCGGAAATCGGACGATTGCTCCATGAGCGACAACGCCGTGTGGAATGTACGGCGCATCTTCCGCCGGGTTTCGCTGTAAGGCCAAAGCCATGCAAGATCGATATGCGCATGTCCGGTCAGTGCGATTGCGCCTTGCGGCGGAAAACGCTCGCGCAGTTGCTTGAGCTGTCCAACAAGTGTTTCGTAGGCTTCGAGCACACTGGCCCGCTGGCTCTGATTAAGACCTTCAGGTGAAATCTCAACTGGCGGCAACTGCCAGATCTTCCGCTGGACCGGCGAGGACGCCGTACGCGCGACATAGGCGGCGGTGGCCGATGGCCAGTCGAGGCCGCGCATGGCGTGTTCGCCGACATCCAGGAGATGCGGAATGACCTCGTGGCCGTCGAGGATTTCGGCCGCCTCGGTGATCTGCCGCAAGAGCAGCCAGAGCCTGTCAACGGCAGTGTCCAGCCAGATGACTGCACCATGTTCCAACCTCGGGTGCCGCACGGGTTCGCCAAAGGGCAGGCGCGCGACGGTTTCGGAAGAGATGCGGATGCTGCGCGAAGGGACAAGGAATTCCCGGTGATAGGGATCAAGGCCGAGTCGTGTCTCATTGCCCGTCTCGTCGGCGATCGTGATCAGACTTTCGCCGCCAAGGTCAAGCACGAGCCGAGCGTCGTCAAGGGGCCAATGGCCGGGCAAGGTGATCGCGCCGGAAAAGCGCACTGTGCCGTTTTTGCGTGGCCATGAATCGCCGATTGCAATCGGCTCTCCTTCAAAGGTCCAGCCGTCTATCTCAATAGTTTCGCGTGAACGCCAGTATTCCAGCTCTGCGATACGGACGCGAATGCGGTCGAGGCGTTGGGTCAGAGTAAGCGTCATGATGAGATCCTGAGATGTGAATGCAATGTCAGCCCTTGACGGCGCCCTCCGTCATGGCGCCGAGGATGAGCCGCTGGAGGGCGAGAAAGGCAATAATGGCTGGAACGACCGATACAAGGCAGGCCGCCGCGAGCAACTGGAGGGAGGAGTCGTTTTGTGTTCCGGCATACTGGAAAATCCCCACCCCAATGGGCATGAGAGATTCCTTGCTGATGAGAAGAAATGGGACGAGAAACTGCGACCAGCCGGCGATGACCGAGATGATGAAGGCTGAGGCGATGCCTGGTGCCGACAAGGGAAGGATGATGCGCCAAAAGACGCTAAAATGACCGCAGCCGTCAATGACGGCAGCTTCGTCGAGGCTTTTCGGAATGCCGTCGATTGAGCCCTTCAATATCCATGTCACCATTGGTACCGCGAGGGCAATATAGACCATTGTTGCACCGAAATGGCTGTCGGTAAGGTGAAGTGCTGCCATGTAGCGGTAGAGCGGCACCATGATAACAAGCGGTGAAATCATCTGAAAGGCGAGCAGGATCATCATCCAGGCTCCCTTGCCGCGAAACGGAAATCGGGAGAAGGCATAAGCTGCAGGCAGCGCCACGATCAGGCAGCCGATTGCGCTGCACGAGGACAGGATCAACGCATTCCAAAGATATCCTGCGAACTTGTCGGAGGATAAGATGGCGCCGAAATTTTCCAAAGTTGGCGCTTTGGGGATGAGACGGCTCACGCCCAGAAAGATTTCCTTGCGCGTTCTGAGCGCAAGCGACAGCAGCCAAAGCAACGGCCAGGCGAAGAATAGAAACGTTATGGCAAGGAACAGATAGCTTAGCGCATCGCCAATGCGATCTTGTCTGAGAGGCCTCAAGTCGGTTCTCCTTTTGGCAGAAAACGGGCATAGATGAGTGCAAGGCCAAGACTGATTGTAAGCATCAGGATCGACAAGACCGCGCCGGCTGCAAGGTCGTAATTTCGGAACACGACGTTGAAGGTGTATAGCGAGAGAACCTCGGTCGCGCGGCCGGGGCCGCCGCCGGTGAGCGAAATGATTGCGTCAAACGTGTTCAGGGTTTGGATCGTGATGAGGATCATGTTGACGAGGATAGCGGTCCGCAGCTGAGGTAGAGTGATATAGATCAGCCGTTGCCACGGATTTGCGCCGTCGACTTCGGCAGCCTCGTAAAGAACAGGATCGATGGCCTTGCTCGCCGCATACATCACAACCATCGAGAACGCCGTGCCTCGCCAGACATTGGAAATTACGACCGACCACATGACCATGTGCGGATCCGACAACCACTGCACAGCCGGAACGCCGATCAGGCGCAAGAGACTGTTCAATCCGCCAAACGGCGCTTCGTTGAAAAGCATTTTCCAGATGATGCCGCCGGCAATGCCCGGAACAACCCAGGCGACAAGGGCTGTTGTTCGCACGATCGTCGAGCCGAAGAGCCGGCGCTTTTCGCTGTGCAAGACAATCAAGGCGATGAAAAGCCCGAAGAATTGCTGCACAACGACGCTCGACGCGGTGAAGACGAATGTCACCCACAGGATTTGCAAGAGCTCGGGCTTTGACAATGTGGTGACGATCGTCTGCAGCGTGTATTCTTCGTCCGTGCCAAGCAGCGAGACGTTGGTGAACGCAAAGCGAAAGACGTCAATCAAGGGGTAAAGATAAAAGGCGCCAAGGACAAGAATGAGCGGCATAAGCCAAGGCAGCGGGGAGGGACTATGGCGTCCGGCGGCTTTCCTGCCGATCCTTTGGGGGCCTGTGGCGGCAATGCTTGCATCCATCATCGGTCCGATCCGGCCGTTTCATCGTTAGGCAGCGGTTGCACGGGCTTCCTGGCGGCACGAGGTCGTTCCGACCCGCGCCGCCAGGTGGTGTTCAACTGCGTTTGAAGGCGCTAAGCGAAGCGCCGAATGCCTCGTCCACGGCGGCCTCAGTCGGCTGGACGCCGGTCAGGACCTTGCCCATCATGATCTGAATCTGATTTGAGATTTCAGGATAGACGGGTGCGCCGGGCCTTGCCTGCCCGAACTTCAGCGCTGCCGCAAAGGTCTTGTTGGCGTCTGAGGAAAACACCTCGTATTTGTCATAGAGATCGGCGCGGGTCGGAAGCTGCTCCTGCAGCGCATTGGCAGGTCC
>NZ_JABEPH010000236.1:0-9555 GCF_013004495.1 Rhizobium sp. SEMIA 4085 | reverse complement strand
GCAAAACCGGGATCCTCGCCAGCCGCGCCGACAAGCAGGAGCGAGAAAAGGCACAAACGAATGCGCCGGCGCTGGCTCGTAACCTTGAGAGCTATCTGCGCAAGCGGGAGGAGGCGGAACGCAAGTTCGAGGTCGAAGAACGTGCCGTCCGTCTGAACGTCGCGATCGATATTCCCGCACTGGCGCCAAACGCAAAACAGACATGGGACCGCGTTCGCGACGCGATCGCCCAAACCGATCTGCCCGCCGGCCTCGAATATGCGCTCGCCGACAAAATGGTGAAGGCGGAACTGGAGGGTTTCGCCAAGGCGGTATCGGACCGTTTCGGCGAGCGGACCTTCCTGTCGCTTGCGGCGCAGGACCCCAGTGGACAGACCTTCAATGCCGTCACGTCGGGAATGACTGCCGGACAGAAGGCGGAGGTGCAATCGGCGTGGAATTCGATGCGGACGGTGCAGCAGCTCGCCGCGCATGAGCGCACGACCGAGGCGCTGAAGCAAGCGGAGACCCTGCGTCAGACGAAGAGCCAGGGGCTCTCGCTCAAATGAAGACATCCGTGTTTGCGTTTGGGACGCGACGCGCTCCAAGGGCGCATGCAGTCGTGCTCTTGGCCTTGGTGGCATCCATCGTTGGCGGCGGTGTTGCTTCCGCAATCGTCGGCGGTTTCCGCGTCAACCTGACACCGAGCGAACCCCTCGGCCTCTGGCGTATCGTGGCGCTCGATCGCCCGGCTGCTGCCGGAGACCTTGTCTTCATTTGCCCTCCGCAAACTGCGGTGATGATGGCGGCGAGAGAGCGTGGTTATCTCCGCTCCGGAACGTGCCCAGGCGGCATCGCGCCGCTCATCAAGTCGGTCGTCGCCGTTGCCGGGCAGCATGTCGAAATCGGCGCCGGCGTGACGATCGATGGGCGACCGGTCCCTTTGTCCGATCTGAATGACATCGCGAACGCGCCGGCCCCTTGCCGTCCGTTCGATCGAGATAATGAGATCGACCGCCTCGCCGATCACCTCCTGCATCGGCTGTTGGCTGGCTTCGGCGGTCAGTTGCTCAAGGCGGCGGAGCGCCGACATTGCAGTGTTGGAATGGATGGTCGCGACGCCACCAGTGTGGCCGGTATTCCAGGCCTTAAGCAAAGTGAGCGCAGCGCCGTCACGGACTTCACCCACGACGATCCTGTCGGGACGCAAGCGCATGGTGCTCTTCAAGAGCCGCGCCATGTCGACCGTATCGCTGGTATGCAGGAGAACGGCGTTTTCAGCCGCGCACTGAATTTCCGCAGTGTCCTCAAGAATGACGAGCCGATCCTCCGGCGCGGATTTGACGATCTCGTCGATAACTGCGTTTGCGAGCGTCGTCTTGCCTGAACCGGTTCCCCCGGAAATAACAATGTTCAAGCGCGAAGAGATTGCACTGCGGATCGTGGACGCCTGATACCCGCTTATCACGCCAGAGCCCACATAGTCTTCAAGCGGAATGAGGCGCGAGGCACGACGGCGGATGGTGAAGGCAGGGTTGGCGACCACGGGGGGCAAGAGCCCTTCAAAGCGGTGGCCGCCGATCGGCAGTTCGCCGGAGATGATCGGTTGTTCCGGGCCGACTTCGGACTGAAGCGCATGCGCCACGGTTCCGATCACCATTTCTGCGGCGGCTGCGGACATTTCGCCGGCGGGAGCAACGCCATGACCGAGTCGTTCGATGTACAGCCTTCCGTCCGGATTGAGCATGATCTCAACGACATTTTTGTCGTTCAGCGCAACGCATAGCTGATCGCCGAGCGCCTCCTGAATTTTGCGGACAAGCCGCGGGTGCGAACGAAGCTGGTTCACGGATTTCTCCTTACGCTGATTGGCTGAGATGGGTGACTTCAGAGCGATAATTGGAGGGGCGAAGCTTAAGGAATATGTCCGCATTGGCGGGCAGCGTGCCCGCCACGGCTATCGTCATGCCGATCTTCTTGGGCTCACCCAAACGCTGCAGCGGCCATCCGACACGAGCGAGGATCCGCTCGAATCGAACGTCAGTCACAGTGACAATCTCGGTGTAGCCATTCGCCACGCACCATTCGATGATGCCTGCGAACATGGTCAGCGTCGTCTCATGGACCGACCCGTCTCCCGTTCTCTCCGTAAGCGTCGTGTCTACGCAGAAGCGGGAGCTCTCGATCATCGCCGAATGGGCATGGAGCCGTCCTCCTGGAAGGAGCGACGAAAAGACGTTTTCGGCCATTGTTGGACCCAGGGTTGGAAGAAGCCTGGCGCAGCCCGCAACGCGGTTGTCGGAAGAGACCGCGAGGATGTAAACGGGCCGGAGATTGTCGAACGAATCCTCCTCTCGGCCATCGACAACGTCGACCTCCCAGCCGAGCCGATCGGAAAAGACATGTGCCCGCAAGGAGTGGTGGGCATCGAGGAGCTGGTGCTCGCGATGAGTCCTTGCGGTAGAGATAGCGATCATATGCATGATTTTCTCCGTCATTGAATGACGGCTGGGAAATGAGCACGGATCGAAGCGGTGCGGCAGTTGTCGAATTCTACAAGGTCGGTTCAGCTGTGCCGCATCGCCCATTTGTCGAAAGTGCGATGACATCCCATGGTGGTCTGCCAGCTCATTCGCGTTCGTTACTTGTAGGATTCACAGGAGAACAATTCGAGATCAAGGACATAGGAGAGCTGGGCTAACCCTCGGAGCGGAAATACAAAAATCGGAAAAACCGCTTGTGCATCATTCCCAAGCCTTTAACCACTTGTTAACTCTAAACTTCTGGACGCGTTTGGGAGAATCATGTTCTATCTCTGGCGGGCAATGGCCGGTAAACCGGTTGAAGGCCGCCAAGAGGAACAGATGGCGATAGCAAACCGAGTAGAATCAGTTGTCGGCTCCAAGGAAGATGCTGGCGGCAAAATCATGCGTCACGCAGGGCTTCTGTCCGGGCAATTGCAGCAGCTCAGAACTCGCATGTATCCTCCAAAGTCGGAAAAGATCCTGCGTCCGTTTCTGACCAATGAAGTATCGAAGCTCACGTCTATACCCGATTCCACCCTGAAGCTCATGTCTACCGAAGGACGTGGACCGGTTCCCAGCAGGCTGGAGAATAACCATCGCGTCTACACGCTGGCCCAGATCAATGAGCTGCGTGAGTTGTTCGCAATGCAGAAACCTGCGGACGCCTTGCGATTCCTTCCTCGCCGTCGCGCCGGCGAGCATCTCCAGGTCGTTGCAATAGCCAACTTTAAGGGCGGCAGCGCAAAAACCACGACCTGCGTTCATCTCTCCCATTATCTCGCGCTTCACGGTTACCGCGTCCTTGCACTGGATTTGGATCCTCAAGCATCCCTGTCCGCTATGTTTGGTGCTCAGCCAGAGATCGACGTTGGGTCAAATGAAACGATTTACGCCGCCCTGCGCTACGATGAGACCGAACGTCGTCCAATCCGCGATATCATCCGCAAGACATACTTCGATGGCATTGACCTCATTCCGGGAAATCTGGAAGTCATGGAGTATGAGCACGAAACGCCACGGGTTTTGGCGAATAAGTCGAGCTCGGGCGCAATCTTCTTCGAGCGATTGAAGCTAGCCCTTTCGGAAGTCGAGACGGACTACGATCTCGTGATCCTCGATACTCCGCCGTCGCTCGGCTTTCTAACCCTGAGCGCGATATACGCGGCGACGAGCATGATCATAACGGTCCATCCGGCCATGCTGGACGTCGCATCGATGAGCCAGTTTCTTCTCATGATGGGCGATCTGATTAGTGTCCTCAACGAGAGCGGCGCCCAGCTGGATCAGGATTTCATCCGTTACTTGGTAACACGGCACAACCCAAATGACGCTCCGCAGTCACAGGTCGTCGCGATGCTTAGGCACTTGTTCGGCGCTGATGTCTTTTTGCCGACCGCCATCGAGAGCACTGCGGTCGAGGCCGCCGGCCTAGCAAAACGTTCGATATACGAGCTCGAGATGGGACAAATCGGTCGTGATACTCAAAAACGCGCTCGTGAGGCGGTAGACGCCGTAAACGAGGCGATAGTTCGCCTCATCAACGATAGCTGGGGGCGGACATGAGCAAATCACCCCGCAAGTCCATTGTCGCCAGCTTCGGGCTGCTTTCCGCAGAGCTGGAGAATAGCCAGACAACTGACCAGCAGCCTGAGCCTCCGGCTCTGCCTTCCGGCAATCGTGTCGGGGCTGGTGTCATTGGCGCGGCCCACCGGGCAATCGACGACATCAGATCAGAGCGAGATCGGTTGAAGGCTCTTGTCGAGGCGGGCGGCGGTGCGGTTCGAGAGCTGGATCCTTCTCTCATTGACCCCTCCCCTTACCCAGACAGGCTGCCCGATGATGACGGAGCGAGTTTTGAGGCGTTCAAGCGGTCGATTGAGACTGAGGGACAAAAAGTTCCCGTCCAGGTCCGTAAACACCCGTCGTTAGCCGGACGGTATCAGATCGTCTACGGTCACCGGCGCTGGCTTGCTGCCAAGCAGCTCGGCAAGCCCGTTCGAGCCATCGAGGTGGAGATTACCGACCTCGACCTCGTTCTCGCACAAGGTATCGAAAACGCGAGTCGCCAAGACCTGACCTGGATCGAGCGCGCGCTATTTGCATCGAGAATGGATGTTGCGGGGATCAAGCCGCGCCACATCTACGCCGCGCTTTCGATCGAAGACGCCGAACTGGCACGGATGCGGAATGTCTACAGGATCATTCCCGCGGATATCATTGAGGCCATTGGGCGGGCGCCTAAGGTAGGGCGGCCACGCTGGCTCGAGCTTGCCAAGACGGTTGCGGGCGACTCTGGAACGCTTGATGCCCTGCGGGCGACATTGGTTAAGAATGGCGATGCGGCTGAGACCTCCGATCAGAGGTTTCAGCGTGCGTTGAACGCCATCAAGCCGGCAGCGAGTGGGCGTCGGGAGCCGAGCCCGATTACAGACAAGAGCGGCACAAAGCTCGGCGCCTTATCGATGTCCTCGAAAGAAGTTCGAATTTCGGCCGAGGGATCACTCGGTATCGAGTTTTTGAAGTTTGTTGAGGCGGAGCTCCCAGCGCTTACTGAGCGTTTTGCCCGCCTGCGAGAAAACGAGAATTCCTGACAGCTGTCAGGGTTTTGGAGCTTAGTGAGGAAAGGAAGTGTAGCAAAAGAAAAAGGCCCCCAAACGTTGCCGTCGTGGAAGCCTCTCTCTCTGTGTGACAACTAGAGAATCGCATTTCCCCGAATCCTAGTCAAGAGTCTTTGGCACCGTTTTTGGTGAGCGGCTTTCTTTTGCCTCTTAGAAGGTGAAGGAAAATGCAAAGTGAGCTCGTGACGACGCCCTTTGGGCGGCGGCCGGTAACGCTTGCCCTGGTGAAACGGCAGCTCGCCACAAAGATCGAGTCGGGCAAGTCGGCAGATAAATGGAAGATATTCCGCGACGTTTCCACAGCGCGCGAACTGCTCGGCCTCCAGGATCGCAGCTTGGCGATTCTAGACGCTCTTTTGAGCTTCTATCCCGAAAATGAGCTGCGTCAGGACGCCGGGCTTGTCGTGTTCCCGTCGAACGCTCAGCTCACACTTCGTGCGCACGGCATAGCGGGTGCCACGCTTCGCCGACATCTAGCATTCCTAGTCGAGGCTGGGTTGATTCTTCGGAAGGACAGCGCCAACGGCAAGCGCTACGCGCGCAAAGACAGGGCCGGCGCTATCGAGAGCGCATTTGGATTCGATCTGTCGCCGCTCCTCATGCGCTCCGAGGAACTTGCTCAGATGGCGCAGCAAGTTGCTGCGGATCGGAAAGCGTTCAAAAGGGCGAAGGAAAACCTCACTATATGCCGGCGGGATGTCCGCAAGCTCATCACTGCCGCGATCGAAGAGGGTGCGGATGGGGATTGGGAGAAAATTGAGGCTATATATGTTGAGTTGGTCGGCCGCATACCTCGTTCCCCGACGCCGTCCGATCTGGGCGACCTGCTCGACGAAATGAATATGTTGCAGGAAGAAATCCTCAACACATTGGATCTGCAGCAAAAAGCAGAAAATAATAGCACCAATGATGCTCACTATGAGCGCCACATACAGAATTCAGATACCGAATCCATTAATGAACTTGAACCTAGCTCAAGAACTGAGCAGGGCGCGATTCCGAGAGAACGGACGAACGTGCAGCCGAAGGCGTTTCCGCTGGGTATGGTGTTGCGGGCGTGCCCTGAAATCGCGGCATACGGTCCTGGCGGAGTGGTAGGGAGCTGGCGAGATCTGATGGCGGCGGCCGTCACCGTGCGATCGATGCTGGGCGTTAGCCCGTCCGCCTATCAGGAAGCTTGTGATGCCATGGGACCGGAAAATGCAGCCGCCACGATCGCCTGCATTCTTGAGCGGGCAGGGCACATCAACTCGGCTGGTGGATATCTGCGAGATCTAACTTCGAAAACGAAGCGTGACGAATTTTCCCTCGGTCCGGTTCTCATGGCGCTGCTAAGAGCGAACGGAGGCTCTGGCCAGAAAACCGGTTGAGGATCGAGTGAAAACCCTGACAGCTGTCAGGGTTTCGGAATTCTCCAAGCCATGCCATTCTTGGCAACCAAAAGACGGAAGCTGGGGCCACCTGAGCTAGGTGCCGGCAAACAGATTTCGATTACCGAAAACCGAGCCGAGTCCTCCGCCGGGAGAAAAACCAATCAACGCCTTTTCCTAGCGTGGGTTCGCCAACGCACACTACCGGTCACCACAAAACCGCCTCGCCTGAATGTCACCTGGCAAGCCAGACTATTTTCAAACTAAGTGACGTCGATGCGGTTATATTACTATTGCGTCGCCCGCTCGCAATTCGTCGCTTGCGGACATTATTGATGTTGGTCTCTCCGTCGAAAGCACCGATATGTCCGACCAGCCTTTGCGTCAGGGCCGGGGCTTGACGAAGGTGTTTGGCTGGTTTGAATCGTGTCCTGCTGGTAGATTTCAGCCCGTTTGGAATATGAGGAAACGCAATGCCGTCTGAAACTCGGTCGCCGCGCCTGGCGGTCCTGATTGATGCCGACAACACTTCGGCCAAGATCGCCGACGGGCTGTTCGAAGAGGTCGCCAAGATCGGTGAGGCGAGCGTGCGTCGCATCTATGGCGATTTCTCCGGCACGCGCTCCAAGGGGTGGGCGGACGTTCTGGCAAAGCATGCGATCATACCGCAGCAGCAGTTCGCTTACACAACTGGGAAAAATGCCTCCGATATCACTCTGGTGATCGATGCCATGGATTTGCTGCACAGCGGCCGCTTCGATGGGTTCTGTTTGGTCTCCTCCGACAGCGATTTCACACGGCTGGCCGCTCGTATACGCGAGCAAGGGGTCGACGTTTTCGGTTTCGGCGAGCAGAAGACGCCTGAGAGTTTTCGCCAAGCCTGCCGGCGGTTCGTCTATACCGAAAACCTCGTTCCCGGGACGGTCAAGGATGAGCAGAATACCGCGTCCCCCGACAAGCCACTGCAGCCGGCGACCACCGCCGTGCCGTTGATCAAGAAGGTGCTGTCGCAGGAGGATACCGAGGACGGCTGGGTCAATCTCGGCACCGTCGGCAAGCAGCTTCTGAACCTTGCGCCGGACTTCGATCCCCGCACCTTCGGTTTCCGAAAACTCAGCGACCTTATCCGTAAGACGAACCAGTTCGACGTTCAGCAGGCCGAGGGGCGTCCCGTCAGCATTCGTCTGAAGCAACGAGGAAAAAAATAGGGAAACTGAGACGGATGAGCCAAGGGTAGCGCGTGGAAATTCCCGGCGACGCCCACGAACGGATGAAGGTGCAGCTGAAGGCATTTCCGCTGAGTAGTGTGTTGAGGGCGTGCCCCGTAATCGCGGCATAAGGGCCTGGCGGAGCGGTAGAGAGGTGGCGGGATCTGATGGCGGCGGCCGTCATCGTGCGATCGATGCTTGGCGTTAGCCGATCCGCCTATCAGGAAGCTTGTGAGGCAATGGGGCCACCACGATCGCCCGCATTCTTGAGCGGGCAGGGCGGCTGGTGGATATCTGCGAGATCTAGCTTCGAAGACGAAGCGCGCGAATTTTCCCTCAGGCCCGGTCCTCAAGGCGCTGCTAAGAGCGAACGGAGGCACTGGTCAGAAAATCGGTTGAGGATCGATGAAAACCCTGACAGCTGTCAGACCTGACAGCTGTCAGGGTTTTGGTATCCTCAAAGCCACGCCCCATTCTTGGCAACCTAAAGACGGAAGCGCTGGGCCTCCGAGCTAGGTGCCGGCAAAGCAGATTTCGATGCCGAAACCGAGCCGCGCGCATCCGCCGGGAGAAAAGCCAATCAACGTCTTTTCCTTGCGTGGATTCGCCAACGCACACTACCGGCCCTCACAAAACCGCTCCGCCTTCCGGCTCTTCATCGACAAGATTCTCCACGTGCAGAACGGGGAAATCTGCCTACCAAGCCGATTTGGGTGGCTCTCGTTAGGTCTGTGTATCCCGTCTGAGAAGGGCGGTGCGGATCTGCTCAGTCTTACTTGGGGGAGCTGGGGATGGGGCCGATTCGATACCAGAGGCGCTATTCTCGTCGTTATTTCGTTTCAGGTTGAGAAAGCGTCGCTGCGCAACAAGTCGGTCGGCGATCGAAAGTGGTTCCACGGGTTTTCCGTTGATGTCATGGCGCATCGAGTCTGGTTGGCCACTCGCGAAATAGTACCGTTTCGAATGGACAAATGAGCCAACGGCTCGACGCAATGCCGTGGCCCCGACATCAGGCTTTACCAGCGCGCGGATATCGTTGAAGAGGCCAAGCGCGAAGGGACGGATCTGATCGCCTGGTTTACTGGGAAGAATGTCGATCGGACGGATGAGCAGTACGCTGATCGCCTCTGCCTTTTGAACATCGAACTCTGTTGCAATAATGGGTCCGTGGCTGACGGTCCAGGGTTTGTCCATGAGCTCCTACCTTGCGCTTCTTGTCACTACGGATCGATTGTGAAGGGACGTTGACAGCAGCTCTATCTTCTAGCGATCCCCGGCGATATAGGCGTTTTCGACATAGTTCCAGCGCACTTGAAAAGTTACGGAAATGCCGGAAATAAGCAATTCGCGGCAAGCCCGGCGTGGATTAAGATTTTTACCAAGCGGAGGCACCCGCCCGACTCGGTAGCCTTCTGAACTGGCTCTTATGGGCGAAAGAGACCGAAGCGGCGCGCTTCATCCAACAGTGCCCTGACAGAAGACGGTTGCCATTTCCGGCCACCACGCGGCGGCCGCTCATGCATCTGGTCCAATTGCGCAGCAATTTCGCGCAGCGATAGATCAGGATCGGCGATCGCGATCGCAGCGACCAGCTTCATCAGATTGTCCTCCGGCGGCCGGCGAGGAGAGCGGCCGAGCAATTCTGGCTCGGCGAGTCTCTCGCGCACCATCCGGTGGATTGCCCGACGCAAGCGTTCGACCGTCCAGTCGTGACCTTTGCGATTGAGTATCCGCACGACATTATCCCAACTGTGTTGCGGTCGCAGCTGGCGTACGGTTGGCAGCCATGTCTGCGCCGATGAGATCACTTCGTCCAGATAAGCCCGATTGCGGGCGGCTGAGATAGCGCGGACCG
>NZ_JABEPH010000235.1:0-9557 GCF_013004495.1 Rhizobium sp. SEMIA 4085 | reverse complement strand
GCTGGAGAGAGCGCTGAAGAATGCGGCGCGCAGCCTGGCCTGCTGACTGGCAATCGCTGACTGAAAGCAGCGTTTGCTTCTGCGGGCGAACACGCTACATTTCGCTGGCTAACCGAAGAGAGCCCTGGGAGGAGCGATTTCATGAGACGGATGTGGCCTGAGGAGTTCAATTCCATCCTGGACGGCGCAGAGGAAGTGACTCTGACGCTGCCGGCGGTCGTCCACGAGGACGGATCGCGGAGCGAGGCGATCAGCAGGCAGGCTCTGAAAGTCCGCATTCCGATGGAGGATTACGAGCGGATATGGCCATTGGCGGAAGCCCGCTACCGGCTCGGCGGAAAATTTTCCGGCAAGGCGATCACCCTCATCACCACCAATCCGCATTACCATGCCTGGCACCCGGCTGACGGCGGCAGTATCGAGAATATCTCCGATAGCGGCAGGCGCTACAGCACGAATTACATCGTCGCGCATTTTCTGCTCGATGATGTGCGGGAGACGGCGGCGGCCTGAGCCCGCCTGCCCTTACGCTTCGTCCAGAGCGAGCGCCAGATCGGCGATCAGATCGTCCGGATGCTCGATGCCGATCGACAG
This sequence comes from Rhizobium sp. SEMIA 4085, assembly GCF_013004495.1. Lineage (NCBI taxonomy): Bacteria > Pseudomonadati > Pseudomonadota > Alphaproteobacteria > Hyphomicrobiales > Rhizobiaceae > Rhizobium > Rhizobium sp. SEMIA 4085. The sequence goes on along the minus strand of NZ_JABEPH010000235.1, from coordinate 8,963 downwards.
CCGGATGGTCGATTCCAGAACGCCGATGCGCTGGCGCACATCTGCCGGAACGCCGGAATGGGTCATCGCAGCCGGATGGCTGGCGAGCGATTCCGTGCCGCCGAGGCTGACGGCAAGCTTGAAGATCTTCAGCGCGTTCAGGAACTTGAAGGAGGCCGGCTGGCCGCCCTTGATATCGAAAGAGAAGGTGGAGCCAGCGCCTGTGCACTGCGTGGCAAAGGTGCGGCCGACCGGCGATTCCGGATCATGGTAGGGCAGATAGTGGATCTTCTCGACCTTCGGATGATCCCGGAGGAAATCGGCAACGGCGCGCGCATTGCCGTTGGCCCGCTCCATACGGATCTGCAGCGTTTCCAGCGAGCGCCCGAGCATCCAGCAGGAATGCGGATCGAGCTGCGTGCCGATCGAGCCGCGAAGCGCCTTCACCTGTTTGATCACCGCTTTAGGGCCGAGGACGGCGCCGGCGATGAGGTCCGAATGGCCGCCGACATATTTGGTCAGCGAATAGAGCGAGATATCCGCGCCATGTTCGATCGGGCGCTGGAAGACCGGGCCGAGCAGCGTGTTGTCGCAGACGACGATCGGCGTGTGGTCCTGGGTTTTTCCGATCGCATCGGCGATGCGGCGGATCATCGCGACATCGACAAGGCTGTTCGTCGGATTGGCGGGTGTTTCGACGAGGATGACCGAGACCCGGCCTTTCGACATAGCTTCTTCTGCAGCCGCTTTTACCGAAGCCTCGCTGACGCCATCGGCGAAGCCGACGGCGGAAACGCCAAGATTGAGGAAGGTCTTCGCCAGCAGCGTCTCGGTGCCGCCATAGAGCGGCTGCGAATGAAGGATCGCATCGCCCGGCCGGACGAAGGCAAGCAGCGTGGTTGCGATCGCCGCCATGCCGGAGGAGAAAAGCGCGCCGCTTTCCGTCCGCTCATAGACGGCGAGCCTATCTTCGACGATCTCGCTGTTCGGGTGGTTGAAGCGCGAATAGACGAGGCCGGCACCCTTGCCTGCCGGCGGTTCGCGGCGGCCCGACACATAATCGAAGAAATCGCGGCCATCCTCGGCGGTGTTGAAGACGAAGGTCGAGGTCAGGAAGACCGGCGGCTTGACCGCGCCTTCGGAAAGTTCCGGATCGTACCCGTAGTTCAGCATCAGCGTTTCCGGATGCAACGCGTGATTGCCGATATGGGTTCTTGAAGGGTGCGGCGCGGTCATTGACGGTCTCCTCAGGCCGATGGATGGGAACTGAAACAGCAAAATATATCAAATGCAGCGGCACGTTCTTGCTATTTGGCGCAGTAGGATGTCATTGGAAGCAACTTCGTGCGGAGCAATCTGAAATATGGCGCAGAAAATTGCCGATGAGACGGACCGGCGGATCCTGAAGGAATTGACGGCCGATGCGCGGATCACCAACAACGAGCTCGCCGAGCGCGTCGGGCTTTCAGCTTCCGCATGCCTTCGCCGGCTGCGGCGGCTGGAGGAGACGGGCGTTATAAAGGGCTACACGGCGCTGGTCGATCCGACCGCGGAAGGCTGGACGATGACGGCAATCGCCGCCGTCCGGCTCAGCCGCCAGCACGAGGACGAGATCGAGATGTTCGAGACTGCCGTACGCAGCTGGGACGAAGTGCTCGAGTGCCATCTCGTCACCGGTTCGCGCGACTATGTCCTAAAGGTGATGAGCGCAGGGCTGGATCAATACGAGCGCTTCATCAAGGAGAAGATCGCGCGGTTGAAATGCGTCGATACGATCGAGACCAGCTTTGTGATGAACACCATCAAGGAGCGGCGCATCTAGCTCAAAATATGTGCCGATTTACCGAAACATTAAAAATACTTCACCGACATTAACGGCTTGTTTACCACGTTTCGTGAAAGGTGCGGGGTGAGCAGTGGTGATCCGCATTCCTTTTTCAAGTCTCGCGTTTACTTGGAGTGCCGCTACGCCGTTCAAGTTGAGAAAAGTCTAATAAACTGCTCTCCGGTGAACGGTCTCTCAAGCCAATGGCCTGGCCCTGACGAGGGTCCCGAGCAGACGAAGCGAGCAGGAAGATGAACGGATCGCGATCCAATATCCCCCGGCATTCCGACAGAGCATCGCTCGATGCGCTAAACCGCACGATCGAGGGGCTCGAGGCACGCATCGAAGGGCTGATGGGCAAGGGAAGCCGCGAGCCGAGGCAGCAGCCAGCCGCAGCGGAGCGCGAAAGCTACGGAAGACCTTACGAACCGGCTTACATGAGGCCGGAGGCCCGGCCTGATCCGCTCGCAGAAATCCGCGAGCGCCAGCGCACGCTCGATGCCGGTCGTGAACGCGCAGCCGCCGAACGTGCAGCTTACCGCGAACCCGCATCCGCCCCGCGCATGCCGGCACCGCAGGCCGCACCTGCTTTTGGCGCCTCGCCCGACACGATGACCGAGATCGCCCAGGCGCTCGTCAACCTGCGCCAGGACCTGAAACGCGACATTTCGGACGGTGTAGCGCGCGAGATGGATGCGCTGCGCACGGAATTGCGCGAGATCAAGACGAGCGCGCAGGACCGGCATTTCGCCGACGACATCCGCGAAGACATGGGCCGGCTCGCCCAGAGCATCAACCAGCTCTCCAGCCGTTCGGCTGGCCCGGAGACTGCGGGCCTGCAAAACGAATTCGAAGAACTGCGCTCACTGATGGACGGGCTTGCCCGCGAGGATTCCATCCGCCACATGGAACGCCGCTGGGACGGGTTCGAAAACCAGCTGCATGCGCTGGACACAGCAGGCCTGCAGGAAGAGCTGGTGTCGCTCGCCTATCGGCTCGACGATATCAAGCGCCATATCGGCGGCATGGGCGAAAGCCCGGCAGTGCGCGCGCTGGAAGACAAGCTGATTGCGATCGCGACCGCGATGGAGCAATTCGGCAGCATGATCCAGCCGCATGACCGCGCCATGGCCGAGCAGTTTGCCGCGATGGATATGCGCCTTGACGAGATCAGCCGTGCGATCGCGGCGAGCGGGCGCAGCGCGGCAAGCGGCGACCCGGCGCTGATGCATCGCCTCGAAGGCCGGCTGAATGCGCTGGCCGAGCAAATCGATATGGTGGGCCGCAGTGCGGAAAGCCATGCCCTGCCCGCCGAGGGCCTTGCCGATCGGCTGGAAATGCTGACGCGGCGCGTGGAGGAACTCGCCAATACCAAAGCGACGGCACACCTCGACGAGCGGCTCGAGCAGCTTTCCTTCATGCTCGAGCGTGCCCAGAAAACGGTTCCGCAGGCAGATCTCAACGGCACGCTTGCCGACATCTCCCGCAAGATCGACGCGCTGGAAAGCGGCGCAGTCAACGACGCGCTGGCGGAACGGCTGGACTATCTTGCCCGCCGCATCGACCAGATGGACGTGCAGCCTGCTTCTGGCGCGGCAACCGATGACGGCGCATTCCGCCGCATCGAGGGGCGCCTCAGCGACATCGCGGCACGCCTCGAGGAAAGCACGGCGGCGCCCCCGACGGATTCGAGAGCCCTGAAAAACCTCGAGGACCAGATTGCCGGTCTTTCAGCGCTGATGAACACGCCGCGCGCCGGCGGTGACGGCATTCCCGTCGAGCTCGACCGCCGCATGGGCGCGATCGAAGACTATATGGCGACCAGCGACGAATACATCATCGAGGCGGCGCGCCAGGCGGCCGAGGCCGTCGTCGAGGCCTATTCCCGCAACGGCGGTCTTCAGGTCGGCGGAGTCCCAGCCGCCGATATGTCGGCGCTAAATGCGCTCGCCGAAGATCTGCGGCATCTGGAGGAGCTTAGCCGCAGCAGCGACGAACGCACGCACAAGACGTTCCAGGCGCTGCACGAGACGCTGGTGCAGATCGCCGACCGGCTGGACGACATGGAAACCCGCAGCCGGCCGGCCGCACGAATGCCCGCCGCAAATGCCGATTTCGAGATCGATCCTTACGCGCTGGTCCCCGCCGGTGCCGAGGAAGGCGAGACGCAGGCCGTGTTCGGCCAGAAGGGTGCCTCGCCGCTCCTGCGCATGGCGGAAAGCGGAAGCGAGCCTGTCGTGCCGGCGCAGGTTTCGCCCACAGCCGATACGAGCGTGAGCGCGATCGAAGCCGCAACCAATCCCGCTGGAGCTGCCACGCCCGCAAAAGGCAGCCTGCTTGCAGCACTCGGCAAGCGGCTGATTCCGGGCAAGAAGACGGAGAAGGCGAAGGCTGTCGAGCGGACCGTCATCGATCCCGCACCGTCGATCGATCCGGTCGACCTCATGCCTGGCGAGGAAGCATCGAACGAGCCGCTGGAGCCGGGCTCGGGCGCACCGGATGTGAAGAAGATCCTGGAGCGGGTACGCGCCAGCCAGGCCACGGCACGCAACAATCCGAAACCGGCAACGGAAAACGAGCGCGCCGACTATATCGCCGCCGCCCGCCGCGCAGCCCAGGCTGCCGCCATGGAAGCCGATCCAAAGGCCCAGCCGGTCAAGGCGGAGAAGAAAACCAAGGCGCCAAAGCCTGCCGGCGGCGCCAGCGCCTTCAGCCGCTTCCGCCGTCCACTTCTCCTTGCTGCAGGCGCCGTGCTGCTCGCCATCATGGCCTTCCCCCTTGCCCGCACGCTGACCAGCGGCGAACAGGCGCCTCCGGCAGAAGTCTCGGTGCTTTCGGATGCCGCGCAGAACCCCGTTGCAGCCAACGGTTCGGCCATGCCGGAACAGAGCGTGGAAGCAACCGCAGCCGTCACTCCGACGGGTCCTGCAGAACCCGAGGCCCCAGCACCGCTCGCCTTAGGCACGGCGCAGACCGAGCCCGAAGCGATGCAGCCGCCACCACCCGGCCACCTGACCGACGCCGTACCGCTTGACGGCGAAGGCGCCTCGACGCTGACGCCAGGCGCGCCGGCGCAGGATGCTGCAGCCTTTTCGCCCAAGGATGTTCCGGCTTCCACGAATGCCTCGCCCGCGGCACCTTCCATATCCGTGCCGAACACCATTCAGCCGCAGGCGCTTGCAGACGCCGCCCGCAGCGGCGACCAGCTTGCGCTCTTCGAGATCGGCGCACGCTTTACCGAAGGCCGCAACGGCCTGGCGGCCGACCAGGCGCAAGCCGCAAACTGGTATCAGCTTGCCGCCGACAAGGGCTTTGCTCCGGCGCAATACCGTCTCGGCAGCATGTACGAGAAGGGGACCGGCGTCGCACGCGATATCGGCAAGGCCAAGATCTTCTACGAGCAGGCTGCCAATCAGGGCAATGCCAGCGCCATGCACAATCTGGCCGTGCTCTACGCCTCCGGCGCGCTCGGCGAGCAGGACTACACGACCGCGGCAAACTGGTTCACCAAGGCCGCCGATCTTGGCATCACCGACAGCCAATTCAACCTGGCGATCCTTTGCGCCCGCGGCAACGGCGTGGCGCAGGACCTCGGCGAAAGCTACAAGTGGTTCGCCATCGCTGCGAAGGGCGGCGACAAGGACGCCGGCGCCAAGCGCGACGAAGTGGCAAAGGCGATGAAGCCCGCCGACCTTGAAAAGGCACGGGCTGCAACGAGTGCCTGGAAGCCGCAGCCGCTCGACAACAAGGCCAACGGCATCGAAATCCCGGACGGCTGGGCGAGCACCGGCACGAAGACCTCGACCGTCGATATGAAGAAGGCGATCCGCAACATTCAGGCGATCCTCAACAACAACGGCTTCGACGCCGGCCCGCCGGACGGCGAGATGGGCGCGAAGACGACCGCCGCGATCAAGAGCTTCCAGAAGTCGGTCGGCCATGAGCCGAGCGGCAGGATCAACGACGACACGGTAAAGGCGCTCCTGGAGCGCAACGCCAAGAACACGACCAAGGCTTGAGGGAAGGACAACGAAAGCGTTCGAAACTGATTGGAATTGAACACTGGTGCTACTTCCGTCAGCTCACGGGCCGTTGATTGCAAGCGATCGCCAACAAGCGTGATGCGTCAGATTTTCGCCTGAACAAATCCGGCTGAGGCAACCGGACGCCAATCGTATTCTCTCGGAGGTAAGCGAAGAACCGCTCATCTTGTGGCATTTGCCTATACCGCAATTTTGAACGACCCTTCGCGTCCGCCGCAAAAGGGTCGTTTTGCTTGTAGAACTTCCCGGCGTGACTTGATCTCACCGATGGGGGATTCGTGAATATTCAGCGGGCCGACGTGCCCTATTTCAGCCAATGGGAAACGCCCGAGATGACGCTGGCGGTCGCGGCGGAGGGATCTGCGGCGCTCATGCGCGATCCGCTGTGGCGGCATTCCGGCGCGCAGACGGTCAAAGAATATACCCGCTGGGGCGTCAATGTCTGCGGTATGGCCTGCCTGAAGATGATCCTTGCCGCGCGCGGTGAACTCCATCGGACGCTCGATCTTGCCCGCGGCTGCGCGGCCTTTGGCGGCTTTGTTGTCAATGAGGCCGATGCCTCGATCAAGGGGCTGATCTATGCGCCGTTCGTCAAGTTCGTCACCGAACGTTTCGGGCTGGGCGCGGAGACAGTGACGAATGTCGATACGGCCGCCATTGGAGAACTTCTTTCCAAGCGGCAGTTTTTCATCGCCTCGGTGCATCACACCATCCGCTGGCCAGAGTGTGAGCCGCCATCGAAGGGCGGCCACCTGGTGCTGGTTACGGGGGCCCTTCGCGAAACCATCCGCTTCCACAATCCTTCAGGACACAATCCGGAAAGCCAGGCGCATGTGACGCTGCCGCTTGCCGTCTTCGACCGCTTCTTCGCCAACCGGGGCATCGCGGTCGGCTTTTAAGTCTTCTCAAAACCAAGTCATTCCGGAGATTTTACGTGATTGATGCACCAAACAGACTGCGCATTGCCGTGCTCTTCGGCGGACGCTCGACCGAGCACGATGTCTCGGTGCTTTCGGCTACGAACGTGATGCGCGCGCTGGAGCCTCAAAAATACGACGCCATTCCGGTGTTCGTCAGCCGCGAAGGACAATGGCTGTTGAGCAGCTTCGAGGATGGCACGCTCGCGAAACCGGAAAACGGAGCCGAGGTCTGCCTCGTGCCGGGCGGACGCGGACGTATGTTTGCAATTCCCGCTGACGGATCGGCTTACGAACTGCCAACGATCGACATCCTCTTTCCGGTCCTTCACGGCCTGCATGGCGAGGACGGCTCCGTGCAGGGCCTTGCGGAGGTTGCCCGCGTGCCGCTTGCCGGCTGCGGCATTCTCGGATCGGCGACCGCGCTGGACAAGGACATCGCCAAGCAACTCATGAAAGCGGCCGGGGTGCCGATCGCGCGCTCCGTGACAATTCATGAGGGCGCACAGCCTCCCTTCGCCGCGCTGGAAACCGAACTCGGCCTGCCGCTCTTCATCAAGCCGGCGCGGCAGGGCTCATCGGTCGGCGTCAGGAAGGTCCATGCCAGCCAGGAATTTGACGGGGCGCTTGCGGAAGGCTTCCGGCACGACCGCAAGCTGCTTGCGGAGGAGTTCGTTCGTGGGCGCGAGATCGAATTTAGCGTGCTGGAGGACACGGCAGGCAACTTGTTCGTTTCACGGCCGGGCGAGATCGTGCCGGCGGAGAGCCATGGCTTCTACAGCTACAATGCTAAATATATCGACGAGAACGGTGCAGCGCTGAAAATACCGGCAGAATTGCCCCTGGAGGTCGAAGCCGGCATGCGTGACGTGGCCGCAAGGGCTTTCAGGGCCGTCGGTTGCGACAGCATGGCGCGTGTCGACTTTTTCCTGACACCGGACATGCAATTCCTCGTCAACGAGATCAACACCATCCCCGGCTTCACCGATATCAGCATGTATTCCAAGGCAATGGCGGCAAGCGGCGTGAGTTATGCCGAAGTCATCGACCGGCTCGTGGCGCACGGACTGGCACGCGCAGGGCAGTAACGATGCGATAGCCCTCAGGCGCGGTTCTCGACTTGCCTCAAGCTGCTCGACAACCGTGCCCCAGCCATCGTGGAAGCCCACTTCGGCGTGCATGTTTGCGCTCGGCGCTGTCCTTTTGCACGAGGTGGGCGGAGTAGTTCGTGCCGTTGATCCTCCAAGGTGATGACAGCCGTCATAACGGCTGCGCGGCGGGGCGAAAGCCGGCGCGAAATCGCCGCCGTTTTCGCTGATTTCAGTGACGATGATGGAGACAAACAGCCGTTGTCGGCTTGACTGAAACAATCTCGAACGGCTCCGCGAGGTCGCAGATGCTGCCCGGCCTTCGCCTAAACGGCCGGGTCCGCAGCCCGCGAGAAAGATGCCGCTCAGCTGTTCTGAAATACTGATCCATGAGGCGAAGTATCGCCGGAGAGCAAGTCTCCTCGCGCCGCCGTCACAAAATCTGAAAAAAGCCCAATTAATCGGAACTTATCGCTCGCGTAATGCGCGGATCGCATGTCGTTTATCGAAAGCCTCTGGCAACGATTTCGCCATATGATGCGCCATTCGAACGGGACGCAAGATACCTGCCCGGCGGGGGCAGTTTCATAATTCGGGGTCGGCTGTGACAATCTATCTGCCCATCGCAGAATTGTCGGTGAACATCTTCATCATCCTCGGCATGGGTGCGGCCGTCGGCTTCCTGTCCGGCATGTTCGGCGTCGGCGGCGGCTTTCTGATCACGCCGCTTCTCATTTTCTATAACATTCCGCCCGTGGTTGCCGTCGCGACCGGCGCCAACCAGGTGGTTGCTTCCTCGATCTCCGGTGCGATCACGCATTTCAGGCGCGGGACGCTGGACATGAAGCTCGGGACCGTATTGCTTGTCGGCGGTCTTGCGGGCGCGACGATCGGCATCTGGATCTTCTCGCTGTTGAGACGGGTCGGTCAGCTCGACCTCATCATCTCGCTGATGTACGTCATCTTCCTCGGCACCGTCGGCGGGCTGATGCTGCTCGAGAGCATCAACGCCATGCGGCGGGCGGCCAAGAACGTGCCGCCGACGCCGCGCAGGCCCGGACCGCCCCACCGCGGCCCCCCCCCTCCGCCGGACGGGCGGTGCCAGACATCA
>NZ_JABEPH010000234.1:0-9595 GCF_013004495.1 Rhizobium sp. SEMIA 4085 | reverse complement strand
AAAGTGCGCGAAAGCCGCCTTTCGCAGACGGCCGCGAAACTGCTAGATCCCGCCACCAGCGGCATTGGCGAAGGCGAGCCCGAGCTAATTCTCCTGCCCCTCGCCGAAATAACGTCCGGGGATACAGATCACTCCAGCATCCTTCGCCAGCCTTTCCGCCACCTCGGCGGAAGGTGTGTTGCCGTAAGGATGCCGGATGAAGGCAAAGTAGGCGCCGACGGCGGCGATCGACCAGCCGTCCGTTGCTGCCATGACCGCTTTGAGCGCATCGGCGCGGCGGGAGATCTCCAACCGATTTGCTACGCGCCATTCCGCCAGGATCGGAAGCGCTGCCGCTACGGCGACCTGAGCCGCCCGCGGGGCGCAGATCTGCATGTTGTCCATGATCTTGGTGATCTCGCCGACAATGCGCGGACCTGCTGTGATCGCCCCCAATCGATGTCCCGGAATACAGAAGGATTTGGAAAAACTGTAGAGGAGGATGAGCGTTTCTTCCCAGCCCTCGATGGAGAGCAGGTCGTGCGGCGCTCCGGCATCGGTTGGCAGAAAGTCCCGATAGGTTTCGTCCAGGATCAGCCATGCCCCATATTTTTGGCAGAGCTGAAAGAGTTCGCGAAGCAGCGCCGGCGGATAGACAGCACCGGTCGGATTGTTCGGCGAAACGACCGCAAGGCCACGCGCTCCCGACAACAGGGCCTCTTCTGCCGATACCAGGCTCGGCAGGAAGCCTTTTGCGGCATCGCAATCGACGAGAACACGTCCGATCCCCAGCATCGAAAGCGTAGTTTCGTGGTTGAAATAGAAGGGATTGGTGAGCGCCATCGTCTCGCCCGCCTTGGCAAGCGCGATGGTGCTGCACATGAAGGCCTGGTTGCAACCGGAGGTAATATGGATGTTGGCGGCAGAAACGCTCGCGCCATAGACGGCCGACACATGTGTCGCATAAGCCTTCCTGAGCACCTCCTCCCCCTCGATCGCCCCATAGCTGGTCATGGCCGGAGAGGCGGCCGCCTCGCCGCGGAACCGCAGCATCTCGGGATGCGCCGGATAGCCGGGTACAGCTTGGGACAGATCAATCAGCGGCCCCTTGGCACCATCATAGTCACCCGCCCAGGCAAGTACGGAAGGAATGGGCGGCGGCGACAGACGGGCGATCAGCGGATTTGGATGAGCAAGCGGCATTCCAGGGCTTTCCTTCAGAGATCGATCAGGATTTCAAACGGCGCTTGACGGGCCGTTGTGCCGCAGCGCGGGCGCGGGAGACAGGCGTGAAGCTTTCAGCCGACCCCGCCAAGGCGTCAACGCGTCCTCGCCCGCGGATCGCACGGCGGGCCGACGCCTGCGGTTCTGCTCCGCGGTCGCTTTCCAGCGCTGAGAAGAACCAGTCGACAAAGACCTTGACGATCGGCGCGGAGCGCACTTCGTGTCGGCAGGCAACATAAAAGGCGTCACTGGCCGGAACGGAGAGATCGAAGGGGACGACGAGTTCGCCTTGAGCTATCAGGCTACCGGCCGTAATCGTATCGCCAAGTGCGACCCCCTGCCCGCTCAAGGCCGCCTCCGTCGAAAGCCGAGCATCGCTCATGAAGTGCTGCCTGCCCCGCGGCATGTCCAGCGCGTCAGCTGCCGCCAGCCACGTGTTCCATTCGCGTCCATCGTCGCCGTGAAGCAGAACATGGTCGCGCAGATCGCGCACCGAACGCACTGCCCGGCTGTTCATCAATGTTGGGCTGACGACCGGAAAAAGCTGCAGGTTGCTCCAAAGACGCGCCCAGCAGTCCAGCCAGGTCCCATCACCATAGAGAATACAGACATCGATATCCGGCGAGTAAAGCAGCTCAGGATCATTGGAGGCGACGAGCGTCAGGCTGATATCGGGGAACTGTTCGCTAAACTGGTGCATGCGCGGAATCAGCCAGAAGGACAGCAAAGCCGGAACGCATGAAATTCTAAGGCTCCCGCTTGTCGACGGACGGGTCACCAGGGCCGTTGCCGCCGCAATGTTCTCGAATGCATGTGTCAGAGCCGGCAATAGCAGGGCAGCCTGCGGCGTAAGCTTCAGGCGTTTGCCATTGCGCTCAAAGAGCGGCGTGCCGAAGACCGCCTCCAGCGCCTTGATCTGATGGCTGACGGCACCATGGGTAACATTGAGCTCGCGCGCAGCCGCCGAGACCGAGCCCCGGCGGGCAGCTGCCTCGAAAGCACGCAGAGAATTCAGAGGCGGCAGTCGGTTGAACATGGCTACCTGTATGTGAATAAATCTCACGCTTACTGCTATAACAATGTGAGTTGCATTTCCAACCGTTTTGTTGGGTAATGCAGAAAAAGCAAGAACGACGAGGGGAATGACGTGATGCCGCAGCAAGGTTCCGCTTCCCCGCCGTTAAAGACAAGAGGTGAACCGGAATGGTCTGGAATCAGACGAAGCTCGAAGAACTGCGCGCAAAATTTGCCAACAACCACGGCGGTGAGATATTCGATCCCGACTTTCGCAAGGTAGCCGACAAGATCTTTTCAAAAACCGGCACGCGCCTTGCGCCTTATGCCGGCGTTCCGACATTCCTCAGCGCACCCTATATGCAGGTTGCCGCCGACGAGCCGGATTTCGGCAATCTGCAGGTTGCAATCACCGGCGTTCCGATGGATCTCGGCGTCACCAACCGCCCGGGATCGCGCTTCGGACCGCGGGCACTGCGCGCAATCGAGCGCATTGGTCCTTATAACCATGTGCTGGGCACGGCGCCGCTGTTTGATTTGCGCGCAGCCGATATCGGCGACGTGCCCTTCCAAAGCCGTTACCGGCTGGAGCTCAGCCATGACGACATCGAAAAACGCATCGGCCAGATCGTCGAGGCAGGCGTCGCACCGCTTTGCGTCGGCGGCGATCACTCGATAACACACCCGATCCTCAAGGCCCTCGGCAAGAAGCAGCCGGTCGGCCTGATCCACATCGATGCGCATTGTGATACCGGCGGCGCCTTCGACCAGACAAAATTCCACCACGGCGGTCCATTCCGCAATGCCGTTCTTGACGGCGTGCTCGATCCGACACGCACAGTGCAGATCGGCATTCGCGGTTCGGCAGAATATCTCTGGGAGTTTTCCTACGAATCCGGAATGACCGTGATCCACGCCGAGGAGGTGACCGGGATGGGAATGTCCGCGATCATCGAGAGGGCAAAGCAAGTCGTCGGCAATGCGCCGACATATCTCTCCTTCGACGTCGACAGCCTCGACCCGAGCTTTGCGCCCGGCACCGGCACGCCCGAAGTCGGCGGCTTGACGACGCGGGAAGTTCTGCAATTGATCCGCGGCCTGAAAGGGATCAATCTTGTTGGCGGAGATGTTGTCGAGGTAGCCCCGCAATATGACGCGACGACGAACACCGCCCATGCCGGCGCCCAGGTCTTGTTCGAAATCCTGAGCCTGATGGTCTTCAGCCCGTCCATCGGCAGCAAGGCCAGCTAATAATCGGCAACGACCGGAAACTGCAACATGTCAGACCAAACAAAAGAGGGAACAAAGCCATGAAATCCATTCTCGACAAGGCGGTCAGCCGCCGAAACCTGCTGGCAAGCGGCGTCGCTGCCACCAGCATGCTCGCCATGCCCTCCATTCTGCGCGCGCAGGACAAGTCGCTGAAGGTCGGCGTTTATGGCGGCTACTTCAAGGATTCGTTCGACAAGAACGTTTTCCCGGAATTCACGAAGGCAACCGGCATTGCCGTCGAATCGGTGGCCGAACCGACGGGCGAGGCGTGGCTGGTGCAGCTGGAGCAGGCTGCCAAGGCCGGCCAGGCGCCTGCCGACCTTTCGATGATGTCGCAGGTCGCAATGCTCAAGGGCCAGGCGACCGAACTGTGGACGCCGATCGACACAGCAAAGCTCAAGAACGCCTCAGGCCTCATCGACCGCTTCGTGAACAAATATCCGGATGGCCGTGTTGCCGGCGTCGGGGCCGTCGCGTGGTACATCACACTCGTCACCAATACCGACGTCTTTAAAGAAGCGCCGACCTCCTGGAATGCCCTTTGGGATCCGGCAAACGCCGACAAACTCGGCTTGCTTGCCCTTGTTTCCAACTCGTTCCTGTTGGAAGTGACGGCCAAGACGCATTTCGGCGGCACGAACGCGCTCGATACGGAAGAGGGTCTTCTGAAGGCGTTCGAAAAGCTTGCCGAGGTGAAGCCGAATGTCCGGCTGTGGTATCGCGACGAGGCACAGTTCGAGCAGGCGCTGAAGTCCGGTGAAATCCCGATGGGACAGTATTATCACGACGTCACCGGCCTTGCGGCCGCCGACGGGTTCCCGGTCCGCTCGACCTTCCCCAAGGAGGGCGGAATCCAGGATTCCGGCTGCTGGGCGTTGTCGCGTGCCTCCAAGAAGGCGGAAGAGGCAAATATTTTCATCGACTACATGTGCCAGCCGGCCATCCAGGCACTGATGTCGCGCAAGGTGGGCACCGCGCCAACGATCAAGCGCGAGTTGCTCGACCTGACCGACAAGGAGTTTGCAGCCGTCGCCTCCGACATCGAGCCGATTACGCCACGCTACGATCTGTATCAGACCAAGTCCGATTGGCTGAACCAGAAGTGGACGGAACTCATAGTCGGTTGAGCTTTCGAGACTGAACGCTCCATAAAATGCATGCGCCTTGCCCCTTTGAGGGCCAAGGCCCATGCGGGGGCAGTCGTCCTATCCACGTGGCCCATGCGGGGGATTTATGTCCGGACTGACACTCAACAATGTCACCAAACAATTCGGCGCCTTCACCGCCGTCGATAATGTGCAGCTCAACGTTCCGCATGGCACGTTCGTCTGCCTGCTCGGACCCTCCGGCTGCGGCAAGACAACGCTGCTGCGCATGATAGCCGGTCTCGACGTGCCGACGAGCGGCGCCATTGTGCTCGACGGCAACGACATTACGGCCGTCCCGACCCACAAGCGCGATCTGGGGATGGTGTTTCAGTCCCTCGCGCTTTTCCCACACCTGACCGTCGGCGAAAACATCGCCTATCCACTGCGGATCCGGGGCACGGCCAAGGAAGACCAGAGGAAGCGTGTCGATGAGCTCCTGTCGCTGATCCATTTGCCGGGCTATGCAGACCGACCAGTGAACAAGCTTTCCGGCGGCCAGCGCCAGCGTGTCGCAATTGCTCGTGCACTGACAATTTCGCCGAAGCTCTTCCTGCTCGACGAACCGCTGTCGGCCCTTGATGCAAAACTGCGCGAGGCGATGCAGGTGGAGCTCCGGCAGCTGCAGCAGACGCTTGGAATCACGACGATCGTCGTGACCCACGACCAGCGCGAAGCAATGACGATGGCAGATACAGTCGTCGTCATGAACAGTGGCGAACTGCGCCAGGCAGCAAGCCCGATCGAGATCTACCGCCGTCCCGCCGACCGCTTCGTCGCCGATTTCATCGGTTCGACCAACCTGCTCACGACAGAAGCCGACAGCGCCGGCCGCGCAACGGTCTTCGGCAAGGTCATCGAAGGCGTTCTGCTTCCTCCCGGCCTCAACAGGGCAACGATCTCGGTGCGGCCGGAGGACGTGCATCTGACAGCGCCAGGTGGCAACACCATTGCTGGCAAGGTAACCTTCATTCGCGATCTCGGCGGCACGATCGAGACCTTCCTAGATCTATCCGGAACACAGGTCGTCGCCGTTTCGACACCACGCGAAAGACCTGCCGTCACCGTTGGCCAAGAGGTTGGCGTCAAGCTCTCGCCGGACGTCTGCGTGGTACTGCTCAAATGAGGCGTGAACCACCACAAAAAATTGCCGATTACTGGCCGCTTGCCTTCCCGGCAGGAATGCTGACGGTCTTCTTCGTCATTCCTTTCGCAACGATGATTGCCGTCAGCTTTTTCCAGCGGCAGCAGGGCGGCTTTTACACGCCCGCCTTCGTATTCGATAATTACGCCCGCTTCGTCAGTCTGTTTTTCGGTAGGGTGCTGGGCTTTTCGCTGATGCTTGCAATTGCCGTCGCGATCTGCTGCATCGTGCTTGGCATTCCATTCCCCTATCTGCTGACGCGCATGGGGCGCAAAGCTCAGGTGATTTGGCTGGTGGCGCTGCTGGCGATCCTTTCGCTTTCCGAAGTTATCATCGGCTTTGCGTGGTCGACGTTGTTCTCACGCACCGCCGGCATCACCAATCTGCTTGTCATGGCAGGCGTCATGCAGCAGCCCGTGGCTCTGACCCCGAGCTTCGGCGCGGTGCTGGCCGGCATGGTCTATCAAGCCCTGCCTTACACGATCCTGATCCTCTATCCCGCGCTCGTTCGGCTTGACCCCACCTTGACGGAAGCGGCGCGCACGCTCGGCGCATCGCCGGTCAAGGCATTTTTCACGGTCGTCATACCGACATTGCGCAACACCATTATCGCAACGCTCATCATGGTCTTCATTTTTGCGCTCGGCTCCTATCTGCTGCCGCAGATTCTCGGGCGTCCGTCGCACTGGACCTTGTCTGTGCTGATCACCGATCAGGCTATCTATCAGTCGAACATGCCCTTCGCCGCCGCAATGGCCGTCTTTCTGGTGCTGGTGACGCTTGCCATGGTGGGGCTGACGGTGCTGATCGGCCGAAAGGGAGAAGCGGCATGAACACGCTGCTCCGCCGTCTGTATTTTTCGTTTATCGGACTTTTCCTGGCGGCACCCATGATCGTCGTTGCCGGGGTATCGGTGAATGCAAAACAGAGCCTCACCTTCCCGCCCCAAGGCTTTTCGCTTGGCTGGTACGGTGAGATATTCACCAATCCGGAATGGCGCAACGCGCTTTTCGCGTCGCTCACGCTTGCGGTTCTGTCCGCAGCACTTGCAGTGCTCATTGCTTTGCCGCTTGCCTGGTTCTTGTGGCGGAGAATTGCGCCATGGGCGAACATCTTCCAGCTTTTGGGCATCGCGCCTTTCACCTTGCCACCCGTCATCACCGCACTTGGCCTCTTGACTTTCTGGGCGACGACCGGCTTTTACGGCGCACCGTGGACCGCCGTGATCAGCCACGCGATCTTCTTCGTCACATTGCCGCTGGTGACGCTGTCGCTCGGCTTCACCGCAATCGATCGCTCCTTCGTCGAAGCGGCGGCGACGATGGGGGCGAATGAGAGGACGATATTTACGACGGTCGTCTTGCCGCTGATCCGGCCGTACCTGATTTCGGGTTACGCCTTTGCGTTTGTGCTTTCACTGAACGAATACATCGTCGCCTATATGACAGTCGGCTTTACCATGGAAACCTTGCCGATCAAGATCTTCAACGCACTGCGCTACGGCTATACGCCGACAATGGCCTCGGTAACGATCCTCTTCGTCGCGACAGCGGCCCTCATATTCGGCTTGATCGCCCGCTTCGGTGATCTTCCAAAGCTATTGGGAGCAATGGCATCAGAAAAATGAACGAACGCCTATTGGCTACTGCAACATAGGAAGATCGTGCAGAGCAGAAAGAGAGCCACCGCTGTTCCCGGCGGATCCGACACCCCTGAGCAGCACTTTGCCGAGGACTTCCTTTTCGAATTGTGCTCGCAAATCCTCAGACATGAAGCTGCGGAAATTCGTCTCGACCGACTCGGGAAGCAGCACGTTTACGCTAATCTAGAGAAAGAGTACCTACTCATCCGACAGTTCCTTCTCGAAAAGCCGCGTCGGAAGAAGCAGCACTCGCCACAGGAAATGGTGAAAGGAGCAAGGACTCGGTCGCCGATCTTGAGGTGCTTGTTGTCCTTGCCGACTTCGACGACCTCGCCCATGGTCTCATGACCCATGATGTCGCGCCTATGCATGTCCGGCATGACGCCGTTGAAGAGACGAAGTTCATCGCCAGACGGCTGTCGTCGAGATAGCGGGTCAACCCGTCGCCGAGCCAGCATTTAGTGGATCGCGGCCGCGACGTCGGATCGGCCCGACAACCTCGCCAGAGCGGCGCGCACCCCAGAGCCGCTCAACCTTCCAGCATGTGATCCGCCAGGCTGTAGCAGTGGCTCGTACCGTAGGCGTTCCGACCTCGGTTCATGTGCGTCAGATTGAAAGTCCGAATGGCGCGCAACACACGGGGGGTCGCGAGGAATTTGTGGATTGAGCCGGAGCCTCGCACAGTGATGCCGAAAATGTCCTCGCCGCGCGGGAAGAAATAGCCGACGTCTTCTGGCATCGTGACGCAGTGTTCGAGAAAGGATTCGTCCACATGGTCCTGCGCCGATGAATGGTCCGTGGTGAAATTCGAAAGATGCACCAGGACTCTCGCGCGGATGCCCTCGCCGTCTGCATAGAGAGTGAAAAGCTCCATCCAGCTCGCATTAACGCGGATAAGCGGCTTGTCGGAGGTCGACGGCAGACAAGAAACCGACCAGTAGTTCCGCTCGGTCTTGCGCGGGAGGGGGATGCAGTTTTGGCCGTAGAGCCTGAGAACCTCCAGAACTTCTTGTACCTGCGGGCGGCGAAGCAGCTTCTGAAACCGCGCGATGTACTTGAAGCGTTGTTCCAGAGACTCCGAGCGCTCGTCGGCGTCGCGCAAGTACATCTTGCCTTCGATCCAATTGCGCTGCTGCTCGGGATTCAGAAACTGGCGCAGGCCCGTGGTGCTGCGGCGGCGAGTCGTACTCATGACAGATGCATCCGCTCGTCCTCCCGTCCGAAGTGCCGCACCCGACACGATGCGACTTATGACCCTTGCCATCGGAGCGATTTTGCCCATACAAAAAGTGCGACAGCGCAAGCTATGGTACACTATCAGTCTGATTGAAAAATCGTATTTCTCGAAGCGAGGTGCGTATCCAAATTCCCGCACCGATTTCCGCTCACCTACTTGCGCGGTGCTTAAGGGAGGAAGTCGGGCATCGACCGGGTAGGCGTCAGGTGAACAGTTCTCTGCGGGAGCAGTGGCGGTTATGTCGCCTTCGACTGAACCAGTATCCTGTAATGACCCCATCACCTCAGTGAGCGATCTGTCGAGTGACATGCTTCATGAGATCGAAGCTCTCGATGCCCAGGCGATTGGGGCCAATCGCAAGAGGATGCTCGCATTGCTTTTCAGAAGGCGCATCTATTTGCACGCTCCGGCGCGACGGAGAAAACGTCGGCTATTGCGTGTTTCGCGAGTTCGTGCGAACCGACGGTTTTTGGCCTTGCCGGCCACGCGTTGGGCTGACGCACGCCGCTTCGGTACTGGCTTTCGCAAAGCGGTGAAATCACCTAAGCGCAAAGGGCGGGTCTCAACGGTTGCGACCCGTTGTTGGGCCGTCAGGACCCTGCGCTCGCTCCCGTCCCTCTGGACACCATGTGGATGAACATCATGGAACGATCCTGTCGCCTGAGCAAAAATAGCCTCGTTGGCACGATGGAAGCGGCCGTTTGTCGCCGGTAGAACGTGCCGGAGCATTTCGCAGCTAAAAACCGGCGGTCTCGCGCACCTCGATCGCCCCCATCCGAGCGAGCGAGTCCCGCTCTGCAATCGCCAACGCCTCCGCAAGGTTCTCCGCTTCGATGAGCAGGAAACCTCCCAGATACTCCTTAGTTTCTGCGAAGGGCCCGTCGGTCCAACTCGCCTTGCCGGCTCGAACGCGCAATGGTTTTGCGGTCCCCGGAGCG
>NZ_JABEPH010000233.1:0-9614 GCF_013004495.1 Rhizobium sp. SEMIA 4085 | reverse complement strand
T
The DNA here is from genome assembly GCF_013004495.1 of Rhizobium sp. SEMIA 4085. Classification (NCBI taxonomy): domain Bacteria; kingdom Pseudomonadati; phylum Pseudomonadota; class Alphaproteobacteria; order Hyphomicrobiales; family Rhizobiaceae; genus Rhizobium; species Rhizobium sp. SEMIA 4085. The sequence continues at coordinate 9,613 of NZ_JABEPH010000233.1, read as the reverse complement.
GAGCCGCAACGAACCCTATCGAGCAATCCCGGTCACCGCCGAAAGGTGAAACACGGCGCAAGCGTCGTGAACGTCTTTGGTAAGAGCAGGAGACTTATAACGCACCTACGCCAGTCGGCCCAAGGAGAGGGACAACCCACTATGCGCCAGGCGCTTCGAGCGCGGGCTTTTGACCGGGACCCAATCCGCGGAGAGCATTATGGCCAGCGGCCTGTTTCTGTGCCGCATCCAAAGGCCGGACACATGGCAGCTCCGACCAGCAATGTGCAAAAAAGTCTACAAAACTCTTGCCAAACCGGAGCCGTCCACACATGGCGCATTTGCGCCATGACCACGCTCGGCCCAAAGCCACCATTGACTGCACCTGGCTCTTGCACGCTCCAAGCTGTTGGAAAGGCCGGGCCGGAGAGTGGTGCGCACATCCTAAGGTCAACTACTGGGGCGCAGAGCACCGATCGGCTGGTTCAACCGTTGCGACAATGCGCTCTATCGCCGCTGCCAGGGAGATCGTGCCGCGCCGGTGCTCGCTGCCGTCCTGGCGCGTGAACAGGCCGTTGGCGATGCCCTCATACATACCGAGAAGCGCACCCGCCACCTCCTCGGGCACGCCTTCCTCGGCAAGAAGCACGGCGCGACCCTCCGGCGGGACCAGCATCGGCACCACTGGGCGGTCGAGAACTTCCGCGAAGGCCGACGCCACATTACCGGCGCTCCAGTCTTCCGGTCCGGCCAGTTCCACGACGCGCTTCCCGGTCCAGTCCTCGCGGAGCAGGGCTGCCGCAGTGCGCCCGACATCGATCGTACTCACCATTGGAATCTCCTGAGAGGGTTCGAGGAAGGTCGGGAGCAGGCCTTCAGACACGGCGGTTCCTGCCACCTCGCTCCACGTCTCGACAAAATAGCCGGATCGCAGGAAGGCGATCGCCGGTGCCACGCCGGCAAGCCGCGCCTCGAACCTGTTGAGGGTCGCGATGACGCCAGTGCCCGAAGCATGCTGCGCTCCGATCGACGACAGGACGACGGCCTTGGGCAGATGCGTCCGCCGTGCGGCATCGGCGAGCGCAGCACCGAGTTCGTCCGTGCGTGCATACGGATCACCTCTCACCGGCGGCGGATTGAGCAGGAACGCGCCCGACGCGCCTTTCAGCGCATCGGCTAAGGCCTCGGTATCCTCGATGTTCGCGACGACGACCGCAGCGCCGAGAGCCGTCCATTTTTCACCCTGTCCCGGGTGACGCACGACGACACGCACGGCCTCGCCGTGTTCGATGAGGGCGCGCGCTGTCTCGCCACCAGCGCGCCCATTTGCTCCAAGCACAACATACATGACTTCTTCTCCATTGGTTGGTCGATCGAGAGACGATAGACGGGGGATTTCCATGCGTCCAATGCATGCGGTATATAGTCAGTATGCGTGAAACGGATTTACGGCAGATCGATCTCAACCTGCTAGTAGCGCTCGATGCGCTGCTGACCGAAATGAACGTCACACGGGCAGCCCACCGGCTCGGCATGAGCCAGCCGGCTGCAAGCCGTGCTTTGGGGCGATTGCGCGCGCTGTTTGCGGATGCACTCCTGGTCGATGGGCCGGGCGGTTACATCCCTAGCGCCCGCGCTGAGGAGGTGCGCCCCGTTCTGCGCCGACTCCTGGCCGGCATCGGCGAGATGCTGGAGGCGAATCCGTTCGATCCCGCGACGGCGATGGGTCAAGTTCGGCTTCTGATGCCCGATCTTCAGGCCGCCGCGCTCGCGCCGCATTTGCTCGCCCGCCTCGCACGCGAGGCACCGTCCGTTGATCTTGACATCGTCGCGCCAGGCGCGAACGGAATGAAAGCGCTGGAGCACGATGACGCGGATGCGATGGTCGCGCTCATCGACGAAGCACCCGCCGGCATCCACCGCCGCCGCCTCTATGACGAAAAACTTGTGACATTGATGCGCGCGGATCATCCGGCCGCTATCGGAAAACTCACCCTCGACCGCTTTCTGGCGCTTGAGCATATAGTGGTCAGCATCACCGGCGTCGGGCCTGCACCCGTCGATGAGGTGCTTTCGCGCATGGGGCGGAAGCGAAGGGTAAAGCTGCGCGTGCCGAACTTCTTTGCAGCGGTGGAGATAGCCGCCCGCTCAGACCTGATCATGACCCTGCCGTCGAGCCTGGCGCGATCCGCCGCCGACATGAGGCGCTTCGTGTCGCGGCCGCCGCCCCTCGATCTTGGCAGCTTCACGATGAGTCTCGCCTGGCACGCGCGTCAGCAGGACACCCCCAGGCACATCTGGTTGAGGCGCGCCATTGTCGCGGCGGCGGCGGATATGTCATCGGCCGCTGAATCTGACCGCTGAGTCCGCAAAGCGGGCCATCTGTCGCGCAACTCCTAGATTTATGCACTATTCGCTGGCGGTTGCACTGGAAGGAAGCTCATAGGAACGAGGCGGGTATACCGATCGGGGCCATCTGATTGCCCAGGATCATAGAAAATGCGGTTATTGGCGTCGTAGAGGATAAAGTGGTCTTTTTCGACATGGACGACCGCTACCCCGCAAACATCGGCCCAGCTCACTGCCTTGCATAATCCGCCAGTATGCCAGCCCAATTCGGTTAGGACGCCAAGCAGTTCCTTCCACGTTGTGTAATGATTGGTCTGATCGCCCCAATCGATCATGCTGGCAATTTGGTCGTAGGGTTTGCCCGTCAGCATCTGCAAGACGAAAACGCCGCAGCCATCATCCCTTGGACATTGCGTGATAAATTTGAAGCGGACCTTATGGGCTGCGGGTTGTGTCAACGCTCAGGTCCTTAATTCACTTCCATAAAATAGGGTTAAGCGACCTCACTTTGCAACAGCGCTTATCGCTGTCCGCTCTCCTCATAGGATCTAAACGATCCGCATATTTTTCGTTCATCGTCCGCAGACACACAGCATCACTCATCGATGGCCTCGCCGACGCACACGGTCAAAGTCTCGGCAAATTCTGTGACCGCCTGACGGTTGGATAGCAGGAGTTTTGGACCGGAGAACTCTGCAAACAATCGCCCGTGCACCTGAAATGAATTCCAGTTGTTCGTCCGAATCCTGTACTCGGCCACCCATTTCAGGAGGTCATCGAATTGCGTTCTCGTCTCGCCGCCTTGAATACCCCTTTCTTTGAAACTCTCGACGCACTCTTCCTCTGGCAGATCGATCCAAATGAGTGTCGTCACCCGATCAAGGACCATATTCACGAGCTGGCCGTAGACACCTTCCATGATCCAGCTGTCGGCTTGGGCCGCCCCCGTGGCCCTTTTGTCTCTAAGAACCCTGCCGCGAGCAATGCCGACGCGGCCGGGCTCCCAGTGCATGTCATCAAGATGAATGACCGTATGGTTAAATCGCGCAGGCGGCGGGCAACGAGAATCCGCTCGAAGGCTGATGATGCGTCTTCCATTGCCGCCTTTTTCATTGGCTGCACGGCTGAGATTTTATAACTTTAGAGGGAGATATCGGTCGGCTGCAAATTAAAATTGAAACCGTCATTTTGAAGCAGTTGCGGTCGCGCACCGGCCCGAAAGCCGGATTTCGCCCCGGCACTTACGGCGCCGCGGTCCCAGGTAATTTTGGTGCCGCCGATGATCAGCATTACAGCGGCACCTGGCGTTTCATCCATTCCGGTGCTCACCGGTCAGCCGGCGGCGCGCATTTCCGCCTGTGGCTGCACATTCTGGTTCATGCGGAACAGATTTTGAGGATCGTAACGCCGCTTGATCTCCGTCAGACGTTTGTAGTTGCCGCCATAGGCCGCTTCAACACGATCGCTTTCATCCTCCGGCATAAAATTGATGTAGGCTGTGCCGATGGCGTGCTTCTTCGTTGCCTCGAATAGCTCGCGTGCCCAGCCGATGCACGTGCTGTCCATCGATTTCTCGCGCCAGCGCGCATGAACGTTCATGACGAAATGCGAGTTGCGCTGGGGAAAAGCCGTATCCTCCACTGCGATGCGGCCCGCTGCGCCGCCCACATGGCCAATGAAGATCTCGCATTCCGGCCCCGGCAGCTTGCGGACGGCATCGAGGAGAACTGCAATCGTCGCATCCGAGAGCTCTGCGAAATCCTGGCTCTTCCAATAGTTGCGCGCACCTGGCGTCAGCAGCGGGTCGAATGCCTGTTGCCAGCCGGCAAAAGGTGTCGGACCGACAACATCGGCAATCGGATTGCCGATATCACGCAGCGCCGCGGCAGCGACTTTGCCCGCTTCGATGTCGCCGCAATGGCACATGGCGAGTGCAAGGATTTCCCTGCCGTGCCATTCGGCGGGCAGGAAAGGCAGCGGCGGTGCCTTGCGCATGACCGCCCAGCATGTGAGCTCGTCCGGCGCCGTTTCGAGCACCTGGCGATATTGCCTGAGCACCATTTCCGCGTCGGCAAAGGGATGAACGACCAGACCTGCCAGAACCTCGCCCGGCAGATCGTGGAGCCGGAACTCAAACGAAGTTACGACGCCGAAATTGCCGCCGCCGCCGCGCAGCGCCCAAAACAGATCCGGCTCTTCGTTCTCGCTCACGCGTACCAGCTTGCCTTCAGCGGTTACGACCTCCATCGAGATGATATTATCAATGGTCAGGCCGAACTTGCGTGTAAGCCAGCCGAAACCGCCACCAAGTGTCAGCCCGGCAATGCCGGTCGTGGAATTGATCCCGGTCGGCAGAGCCAGCCCGAAAGCCTGTGTTTCGTTATCGACATCGGCAAGCGTTGCGCCCGGCTCGACCCGCAAACGCCGTGTGCCCGGGTCGACCCTTACCGATTTCATCGGCGACAGATCAATGACCAGGCCGCCTTCACAGACAGCATTGCCGGCGATGTTGTGCCCACCACCGCGGACCGCCAAAAGAAGATTGTTTTCGCGCGCGAACCGGACGGATCTCATAACGTCGGCAGCACCAGCGCAGCGCACGATGAGACCCGGCCGCCGGTCAATCATCCCATTCCATATGGCCCGCGCCTCGTCGTAATCGGCGTCCGTTCCCGTGAGCAATCTGCCCCGCAGACCTGCCGCGTAGGCATCAAGCGCAACGTCAGTCATGGCCGTTTGGCCCTTCTGCAGGGTCGTAAGGTTCAAGTTGTCCATGAATTCCTCCCCAAGGCGGCGGAGCCCCGTTCCGCCGTGGCAGCATTTTGCGCTTCGTTCCTTCGTTACGCAAGATAATGCTAATAAACTTTCCAGCCGGGACCCTTCACAAGCTGGGTTTATTGCTTTAGAAGCGCTGCCGTAATCCGGTCGCAGCCCACCCGGTCAAAACAAGGGATCAACCATCATGAAAACTATCGTCATCTGCTCCGGCGGATTGGACTCCGTTTCGCTTGCGCACAAGGTTGCCGCGGAACACCAACTCATTGGCCTTCTCTCCTTCGATTACGGACAGCGGCACCGCAAGGAACTCGATTTCGCGGCTGCGTGCGCCAAACGCCTCGGTGTGCCCCATCAGATCATCGACATCACGAACATAGGCAGCCATCTGACGGGATCGGCGCTGACCGACGACATCGATGTTCCGGATGGACATTATGCCGAAGAGACGATGAAGGCGACCGTCGTTCCGAACCGCAACGCCATCATGCTTGCCATTGCCTTCGGGCTTGCGGCGGCGCAGAAGGCCGACGCGGTCGCAGTCGCTGTGCATGGCGGGGACCACTTCATTTATCCGGACTGCCGGCCAGGTTTCATCCAGTCCTTCCAGGACATGCAGAACCAGGCGCTCGACGGCTATGCCAACGTTTCACTTTTTGCACCTTACGTCACCGTCTCGAAAGCCGACATCGTAATCGATGGCGCCAGGAACGGCACTCGGTTCGCAGAGACCTGGTCGTGCTACAAGGGCGGTTCGCGCCACTGCGGCCGCTGCGGCACCTGCGTCGAACGGCGCGAAGCGTTCCATCTGGCCGGCATAGACGATCCGACGGACTACGAGGACGCGGACTTCTGGGTGGCCGCAACCGCGGGCTTTGCTGCCGAAGAGGTGAAATAATGTTCCGCATCACCAAGGAATTTCATTTCTCCGCCTCGCACCGGCTCACAACTCTGCCCGCCGACCATCAATGCGGCCGCCTTCACGGACACAATTACGTCGTGGAGGTGGAACTTTCAGCAGCAACCCTCAACAGCCACGGATTTGTCCGCGATTACCACGAGCTTGCGCCGCTGAAGTCCTATATTGACGAGTCCTTCGACCATCGACACCTGAACGAGGTCCTCGGTCATGATCAGGTGACGGCTGAGTGTCTGGCGAAGCATTTCTACGATTGGTGCAAGGATCGCCTGCCGGAAACCTCGGCAGTGCGCGTCAGCGAGACGCCGAAGACCTGGGCGGAATACCGGCCATGACCGTCGCCCGTGAGGCCCAGATCCGCGTCAGCGAAATCTTCGGGCCCACCATCCAGGGAGAAGGTGTTTTGATCGGCCTTCCGACCGTTTTTGTCAGGACGGGAGGCTGCGATTACCGTTGCTCATGGTGTGATACGCTGCATGCCGTCGACGGCGAGTACCGCGATCAATGGCGTCCGATGTCGGTCGACGATGTCTGGGAGGAGGTCTTGCGGCTATCAGGCAACAAACCGCTCACGGTGTCGCTATCAGGAGGTAATCCGGCGATCCAACCGCTCGGGCCGTTGATAGAGCGCGGACACAGCCAGGGTTTCCGTTTCGCGCTGGAAAGCCAAGGCAGCATTGCCAAGAATTGGTTTGCCGATCTCGACGTTTTGGTCCTTAGCCCGAAGCCGCCGTCAAGCGGCATGGAGACCGACTGGCGCGCGTTCGAGACCTGCCTGAAAATGGCTACCGAAAAGCCGCAGCTTGCACTGAAGTTCGTTGTGTTCGACGATGGTGATTACCTCTTTGCCCGGACCGCCGCGGCACGATACCCGACGCTTCCGGTTTATCTTCAACCCGGCAATCATACGCCACCCCTGCCCACAGACGAAGAGGCACGCGTCGATATCGACGGCATCATGGACCGGATGCTCTGGCTAATCGACAAGGTAACGGAAGATCAGTGGTTCGAGGCGCGCGTGCTGCCGCAACTACATGTGCTTCTGTGGGGCAACAAGCGCGGGGTCTGACGATTCCTTCGGTAACACCGGCGATGGCAACGCAAGCCTCAGCCATTCGTCGCCGATCCCGAGGCACAAAGGACATCGATCAGCGGAATCGCGGCTGTTTCGGCGAAACGTTCGCCCGAATCTCATGAAGGGGTGCGTTTTTGCCAAGCAGCCGCAATAGCTTGCGCTCCTCTGCCGGATCAACCCCAAGCTTCTTGCAGTGATCGGCAACGTCACGATCGTGCGGGCCTGGCACATGCACTTGCCTGTTGTTCATGTTCTTCATGGTCATCTTCCTCCTTGTGAGGATAACGCCTGACGATCACAAATCGTTCATTAGTCAGCCCTAAAGTTAAGAGGAACGCCTTTCGACGAGCTCAAACTCATGCGCTACACGCGTTCGAAAAACGGCGCTTTCACTTTTCCGTCGCGGTCTGAACGCGCTCATCAAGAGCGAGCTGCTCGCTTCGTGCTCGATTGAAATCTGCGCAGCCATAAACGTCTGCCCTATGCTTGAGCCACCTGTGCTCAAAAGATCGTCAGGAAATGGCTGGTCGGTAGACGAAGTTCGCTGGCGAGGGGCCCACAGTTTCTCAGATTTCCCACTTGCCCTAGCTGGCGGCAAGGTCAGCGCTGCGGCTGTTAAGGGGCGGAGGATGACGGGCTGCTTCGAGGCACGAATTAGCTAAAGAGCAGCCCTTCAGGCACCCTTGCGTGCATCATCGTGAAAGCAATCCGTCGCTGTCGTTGGTTTCCGGCACGACGGCTTTTCGAAATAGCGGCAACGGAGAGCGCCTCACCGGAAACCGCCGGGATAGGACTCACCCATCACGCCCCCTCACCGCCCATGAGGCGGTATCGTGATCGGGGTGCTGGTTGTTGCTCTCCTTGATCGCCGCGGCCCAGTCGGCGCCGTTGTTTTCGGTCGCACCGGTATTTTCTATGCCCGTGATCGCATCGAACCATGCCACCATGTTCTCGGTGCAGGTATTGGCAAGCGGCGAGAAGGCGTGCGGATCGTCAAGCGATCCGATCATCAGGTTGGTGCGACCGTTTTCGAGGTGGTGGAAGAACAATGGCGTGCCGCAATTAGCGCAGAAGCCGCGCTCGACGCGCTCCGAGCTCTTCCAGACGCTCGGCTTGCCGCGTGTCCAGGTAAGCGCATCATCGGGCGCGGCGACGAGCGCGGCAAAAATGTTGCCCGAGGCTTTCTGGCACATGCGGCAATGGCAGAGATGTGAATTGTCAAACATAGCGGTTGCGTGATAGCGCACGGCACCGCACTGGCAACCGCCGCTCACCTCCATCTCGATGCGTTTCATTTCTCCTCCTTCAAGAGGCGGGTTTGGGCTTAGTCTCTTTTAGGTTTTCGTCTTTTGATCGTCCAGTCTCCCTATGACGAGCAACGGCAAGGGAAGGTCGTGTCTCAAGACGACAGCGCGGTCGATGTGGTAAAGGGACGCGGTCGACGATCGAAAGGAGCGGCGCACGGCTTGGCGCGGAAATAACCATCATCGGCAATGCGTAGAGGCGTAATTCGACAACGAGAGAATCCGACAACCCTGGAATATGGCTCTGATTTGGACGGATCTTTCAGGACCTTGCCACGGCCGCCGAGCGACTGGGCGCCACACGAAAGCGTGCTAGATTAACCAGTATTTTCGCAAAGATCAGTAAGCCTGCCGTCAGGTCCGCGGTACGCCCGCCGGCCGCAGATGCTTTCTGAGCGCAGCGATGCGGAAAATGGCATTTGCCGCACCGTATCCCCGATAGCCGCGCCTTTCGACAATCTCGAAGAACAGACCTTCACCGTAGGTGGGACTGTAGAGCTGGAAATATTCGCCATGCTCGTCGCGGTCATAGAGGATGTTGTTCGCCTTCAATCGTTCCGCAAATTCCGCGTCCAGACCGAAACGGGCTTCCAGGTCGTCATAATAGTTCGGCGAGATCGCAAGGGTTACGAAGCCGTTTGCGGAAAGGGCAGCGGCAGCGGAAAAGATATCCTGCGTTTTGAAGGCCAGATGCTGGATGCCGGAGCCGAAGGTTTCGGCGATGAAGTGGCCGGCAAGTGTGTTGCGGTTTTCGGCACCGTTCATGGTGATGCGCAGCGACCCGTCGGCATTTTCTATGGCCTGGCTTCTCACTATGCCGGACGGATCGATGATGTCGACCAGCGGCGTCTTATGAGCATCGAGGATCGATGTGTAGAACAGCAGCCAGGTGAGCAATTCCTCATATTTCATGGTCTGGGCGATGTGATCGATCGACTGCAGCCCGACAGGCTCAGGCGCTGCCGTGTCTTCGACCGGATCGAACTCGATCTCCCATATGCGGGCGAGCTCCGTCTTGGGATCGAGGAAGTAGAGGATGCCGCCACCGACACCGCGTACGGCCGGCATCTCGATCTCGCCAGCATCGAGCGGTTGCCGAAAGCGCTCGGCGCCCAGGGCCACGGCGCGTTCGACTGCCGCCTTCGCATCGTCGACCATCAGGCCGGCAGCATAAGCCGTCGTGCCGTGGACTGCGGATGGCCCGACGGCCAA
>NZ_JABEPH010000232.1:0-9627 GCF_013004495.1 Rhizobium sp. SEMIA 4085 | reverse complement strand
CGGATCTTCTGCACCTCCTTGCGTCTGCGGACCATCACGCCCGGCTCCTGGCCGAACGTCCGGGCCAGGGCCTCGTCCAGCCGCCTCTCGAGCGTCGACCCTGTCTCGTCCGAGCGGAAAAGCACATTACCGCTCTGGATGTAGGTCTCGACGTTATGAAAGCTCAGCCGCTCGCAGATCACCTTGAGCTCCGCCATCGGCAGGGCGCCCGTTCCGCCGACATTCACAGCTCGAAGCAGTGCGACATAGACCGGCATGGGTTTGCTCCTTTCACGAACCTGGTATCCGGGACAGGCGCCACCCCAGCGACCCTCATTCCTGTGCTCGTCACAGGCGTCCAGCGCACCCAGGTCCTTGGGCGCAGGAACTCCATGAGAATAGTTCACTGCGCGAACGCGCCGCGGCTGGGTTCCTGTCACAAGGACCGGAACGAGGAAAGCCAATTCCCGTGCCGTCTCCCGCTCACACCTTCCCAACCACCTTGATTGCAAACGCGTACTCAAACGCGATCTCCTCCAGCCGCTGGAAGCGCCCGGCGGCGCCGCCGTGGCCGGCGTCCATGTTGGTCTTGAGCAGGATCGGCGCTGCGCTTGTGGTCTTGTCGCGGAGCTTGGCGACCCACTTTGCCGGCTCCCAATAGGTGACGCGCGGGTCGGTCAGGCCGCCGAGCGCCAGGATCGGCGGATAGGCCTTCTCGCTCACGTTGTCGTAGGGCGAATAGGACGCGATCTGCTCATAATCCTCGCGGCTCTCGATCGGGTTGCCCCATTCCGGCCATTCCGGCGGCGTCAGCGGCAGGCTGTCGTCGAGCATGGTGTTCAGCACATCGACGAAAGGAACGGCAGCGATGACGCCTGCGAACTTCTCCGGCGCCATGTTGGCGACGGCGCCCATCAGCATGCCGCCTGCCGACCCGCCCTCGGCGACGATCTTCGCGTAAGACGTGAACTTCTGTTGATTCAGATAGTCAGCGGCGGCGATGAAGTCCTTGAACGTATTGGTCTTGAAGGTCATCTTGCCGTTCTCGTACCAGGCAAAGCCCTTGTCCTTGCCGCCGCGGACATGGGCGATGGCGTAGACGAAGCCGCGGTCGGCGAGCGACAGGCAGTTGGTGTTGAAACCGGCCGGAATGCTGATGCCGTAGGCGCCATAGCCATAGAGCAGGCAGGGCGCCGAGCCGTCGAGCGGCGTATCCTTGCGGTAGAGCAGGGTGGCCGGCACCTGCTCACCGTCCCATGCCGGCGCGAAGACGCGCCGCGTGACGTAGTCGTCCGGATTGTGGCCCGAGGGAACCTCCTGTGTCTTCAACAGCGTCCGCTCTCGCGTCGTCATGTTGTAGTCGTAGAGCTGCGAGGGCGTCGTCATCGACGAATAGGAGAAGCGGATGACGTCGGTGTCGTACTCCGCAGCGCCCTGCAATCCGAGCGAATAGGCTTCCTCGGCAAAGGCGATCGCATGTTCCTCGCCGGTCTTGCGATCGCGGATGATAATCTGCGGCAGGCCGTCCTTGCGCTCCAGCCACAGCAGGTGGCGGGCATAGGCCATGTGGTTGATGATCAGCGTTCCGGCCTTGTGTGGTACGACCTCGCGCCAGCTCTCCTTGGCGGGATTGTCAACCGGCGCTTCCATGATCTTGAAATCCTTGGCGCCGCCGTCATTGGTGAGGATGTAGAAGACGTCGCCGCCTTCCGTCAGCGTATATTCGATGCCTTCCTGGCGCTTGGCGACGAGCTTCGGCTCGGCCGTCATATCCTTGGTCGAGAGCAGCCGGTATTCGCTGGTCTCATGGTCGTGAATGTCGATGAAGATGAAATCATCGAGCAGCGAGCCGCCGACGCTCATGAAGAAGCCGGCATCCTTTTCCTCGTAGACGAGCCGGTCCTCACTCTGCGGCGTGCCGATGAAGTGGTGGAACACCTTGGAGGGGCGGTGGTTCTCGTCGAGCGCCGAATAGAAGAAGCTCTTGCCGTCCGGCGCCCAGACCCCGCCGCCGCCGGTGTTCTCGATCACGTCGGGCATGTCTTGTCCGGTCGCAAGGTCGCGCACCCTCAGCGTGAAGAATTCCGATCCCCTGTCGTCATAGCCCCAGATGGCGCGGCTGTGATCGGTCGAGTGGTCGAGGCCGGCGAGCCGAAAATAGGATTTGCCGACCGCCTCTTTGTCGCCGTTGAGCAGAACGGTTCGGATCGTCTCGTCCTTGACGTCGCCGTCGCGCGGGATCCGGAAATAGCGCGGCTGCTCGCCGCCGGTCACGAAGAAGGTGCCGTAGGCGTGAGCGCCGTTCTTCATCGGCACCGAGCTGTCGTCCTCCTTGATGCGGCCGCGCATCTCGGCAAAAAGCGTCTTCTGCAGCGGCTTGGTATCTTCCATTGCCACGTTCATATAGGCGTTTTCCGCCTCCAGGTGCCTGCGGATTTCGGGGTCGAGGATCGACGGATCCTTGAACATCGCCTGCCAGTTATCGGCGCGCAGCCAGGCATAATCGTCCGACCGGGTAATGCCGTGGCGTGCATCGGAAACGGGCTTCTTGGCGGCAGAAGGCGGGGTCGGCAGGTTCTTGAAAACAGACAAGGAAAGGCTCCGGATCGGAATTGCGGGGTGGAGAAGAGATAGAGGTGGAGGCGGGCTGGATCAAGCGCCAAGGCAGGCGCGAGAACCCCTGCGGCAAATCGGAGTCTTCCTCTCGTTGCCTTGATGTGACCACATTGTTTAACAAAGTCCGCTACCGTCGCGCGGAATTTACGCTTCGTTTTGGCTTAGGCTGAGGCCATAGACCGGGCGGATTCTGCCATAAGCATAAAGAGGAATTTGCCCGCAATGCCGAAATGTCTGGTCCTGTCCGTGTGTCTCGTCAGCTTTGCCTCCTGCGCCTTCGCCGTCGATCCCGCCATCAAGAAGCAGCTGGAAAAACTCGATCCCGCCACCCGCCTCGAACAGAGCTGCGACACCGAAGCGATGAGCCGCATCAACAAGGACAAGACCGGCTTCAAACCGGACAAGGTGATCGCCTACACCTTCAAGGACCCGATCCCCAGCGACGACAAGCTCGAAGCCCCCGGAGCCGTCTTCCGCAGCCAGGGCGACTGGTACCACCTCTCCTACACCTGCATCACCGGTCCGCAGCACATCAACGTGCGCGAACTGCAATACGAGATCGGCGAGAAAGTGCCGCGGGAAAAGTGGAGCACATATTATTTGTATGATTGAGATGTGGCGCGGCCTTTTGCGCGGTCTTTACGCCTTGCTTTCTCATTCCTGTGCCAGCGACAGGAATGAGAAAGCAAGGGAAGGCTCTCGATGCTGAAAGGATATTGGGAGGATGAGGCGTTGAGCGGCCAGTCTCACCCCATCACTTCGGCAATTGCGGCAGCAATTTCTCCTCGATGAAGAGTTCATCGACAATCGTCATGACGATCAGCGAGAGCGGCAGAGCGAGCATGGCGCCAACGGCACCCCACATCCATGTCCAGAAGATGATGGCGACGAAGACGAGGAAGGGATTGATTTCCAGCCGACGGCCCATGACGGCGGGGAACACCAGATTTTCCATGACAAGGTGCACGATGAAGAAGGCGGCCGCCGGCAGGAGGCCGATGATGATGCCGTTATGGGTGAGGATGCCCGCGACCGCGATGGAAAACGTCATCATGGTGATGCCGAGATAGGGAATGAAGCTCGAAAGGAAGGCGAAGAAGCCCCAGAGCGCCGGCGCTGAGAGCCCGCCCGCCCAGGCAATCATCGCCATGACGACGCCGAGCGCCGCATAGATGACCGAGGCGGTTGCGAAATAAAAGCCCAGCACCCGCTCGACGGAGCTGATGACGCGGATGGCCGTGAGCCGCTGCTGGCGGGTGCGGAAGGTCAGGATGATCGTCTTGCGCAGGTTGACGCGCCCGGAGAGAAAAAGCAGCAGGGCGGCGAAGAATATCAGCGCCTGCACGAGCGCCGGCGTCAGGTTTGTCGTCACCACATGCAGCACGTTGCCGGTGTTTTCGAGCAGCGCATTAATCGAGATCGGCCCGCTCTGGAGGCTTGCGGGGGTAATGCGCAACCAACGTATCTGCTCCAGATAGGGCATGATCCGGTTGATCGTCCTTTCGATGAACGCCGGAGCTTCGTTGGTCAGCGTCGTCAAAGGCCCGGAAAGCGAGCTGACGACGAAGAAGATGACCAGCGCAACGGCGCTTGAAAGGATGATGGCAACGGTGACGCGCGGTACGCCGAGCTTGCTCAATTTTTCCGCCGCCATGCCGAGGATCATGCCTACCACTACGGCGAGCGTGATGGGGATCAGGATCAGCGACATCTGGTAGAGAACGGCAAGGCCAAGGATCGCGAAAATCCCGATCATCGCCCAGGCCATGCTGACGTCGAGCGCATCCTTGTGGACGCGGTGCGCCGGCACCTGCGGCATCTCCTCCGTCGCGGTGGTCAGTGCGTCTTCCCATGCGCTCGTCCGCCGCTCGCCGATTGCGATTTTCTTTGCTTGTTTCCGGATGCCGTTGGCAAAGCCCATCTATGGAATGTCCCCGAAAGCCTCATTGGCTCGAAACGGAAACGCACGGAATGCGTGTTTGGTTCCCGGCAGGCTGGCGTGCCGAGGGATACTCAGTTTGGGCAAATTGACAATCGCGCGGCCTACTCGGAATAGTTTTGCGGGCTGGACTTTCCTCGGTGGAAATGGAGGGTGACATTGCGCGAACCCGATAGGCAGAAACTCGACAAATTGGTCGAACGGCTGGTCGGCGATGTCGGAGCTGCGGTCTCCGGCGCGCTCGTCGTGCTCGGCGATGATCTCGGTCTGTTCAAGGCTCTGGCGGACGGCGTGCCGCGGGATGTGGCGCGGCTTGCAAAGGAGACCGGGCTGAAGGAGCGCTATCTGCGCGAATGGCTCTCGGCGATGGCCGCGGCCGATTACATAACCTATGACGACGGGACGGACCGCTTCCATCTCACGCCCGAGCAGGCGATGGTGTTTGCACAAGAAGACAGCCCCGCCTTCTTCGCCGGCGCGTTCCAGGTGACGCAGTCCATGTGGATGGACGAGCCGAAGATCGCCGAAGCCTTCCGCAGCGGACGGGGCGTCGGCTGGCACGAACATAGTGTCTGCCTCTTCCGCGGCACCGAACGCTTCTTCCGGCCCGGCTACAACACGCATCTGGTTTCAAGCTGGATACCGGCGCTGAATGGCGTTGAGGCAAAGCTCAAGGTTGGTGCCAGGGTCGCCGATGTCGGCTGCGGCCATGGTGCGTCGACAATCCTGATGGCGCAGGCCTATCCTGCCTCGCGATTCTTCGGCTTCGATTATCATGCCCCCTCGATCGAGAAAGCCAGGGCCGCGGCCGAGGAGGCAGGTGTCGGCGACCGCGTCACCTTCGAGCAGGCCACTGCGGCCGAATTTCCCCCGCAGGGATATGACATGGTCGCAATGTTCGATTGCCTGCACGACATGGGAGATCCGGTCGGTGCCGGCCGTCATGTCAAGGAAACGCTGGCGCCCGGCGGCACCTGGCTGATCGTCGAGCCATTTGCCCACGACAATCTGAAGGACAACCTCAATCCGGTCGGACGCGTCTATTACGGCGCTTCGACAATGATCTGCACCCCGGCGTCGCTGTCGCAGGAGGTTGGCCTCGGCCTTGGCGCCCAGGCGGGCGAGATGAGGCTCAGGAAAGTGGCGCTCGACGCCGGCTTCTCGCATTTCCGCCGGGCGAGGGAAACGCCGTTCAACATGGTGTTCGAGGCGCGGGCGTAGCGGCTCGAAGGATTGGGGGACCGACCATTGCCTCAAGCCGAAAGCGTCAGCCCGATGCCCCACGGATCCTTGAAGAACACGCCGCCGTCGCGCTTTGCGCTGTCGATCTCCAGCCGGTCGAGTGCCGCCACCGCATTGTCGAGCGCCGCCTTGTCGTTGAAGCGTAGGGTGTAGTCGGAAAGGCCGGTCATACCGTCGGCGCGAGTGCCGGCGCCGCGGCTGTTCCAGATGTTGGCGGCGATGTGATGGTGGTAGCCCCCAGTTGCAAAGAAGCTCGCGCCGGGATAGCGCGCCATCAGCTTCAGGCCGAGGACGTCGCGATAGAAGGCATCGGCTTGCGGAATGTCGCCGACCTGCAGATGGATATGCCCGATCGCCGTGCCGTCGGCCATGCCGCCCCAGGTATCCTCGGGCGCACTGTCGTAGAGCGCCTGCAGATCGAGGCGCATCGTTGCCATTTCGACCTGGCCGTCCTGGTGGAAATGCCAGGCCTCGTGCGGCCGGTCGGCGTAAATCTCGATGCCATTGCCTTCTGGATCGGAGAGATAGATGGCTTCGCTGACGAGATGATCGGAGGCGCCGTCGAGCACGACATCGTTATGGGCCGCATGGCGCAGCCAGCGGGCAAGTTCCGTGCGGTTCGGCATCAGGAAGGCGGTGTGAAAGAGGCCGGCCGCATTGCGCGGCGCGATCGTCGCCTTGCTGTCCGTCGTCAGCATCAAGAGCGGCAGCCCGTTCACACCGAGCACCTCGCCGCTCGGCGCCTTCTCGATCACCTTGAGGCCGAGCATCGACTGATAAAAGCTCGAGACCAGCGAAAGGTCGGTAACGGCCAGATGCGACTGGCCGACATAGGCAGGCCGCGTCAGCGCATAAGAGGTTTCGCTCGTCATTTGTTTATCTCCTGCCTTGGAAGGGAAAGGCGCGCCGGCGGCGGCAGCGAAAGCGCTGCCCGTAGCAAGCTCGAGGAATGTTCGCCGGTCCATCACGCCTTCACGTCCTCTCGAGCCGCTGTACTTGTAGTCTATATGGCGGATTCCGATTGTTCACAGAAGATCAGTTTTTGAGGATAAAGCGTTGAGCGAATGTTGACGATCGCTTGTGCCCACTTGAACCTGTCCATCGCGCGTTATCTTCTATTGTAGGTAAGCCCGCTGTGGAGGAAACCATGTACAAGAAGATCATCGTCCCTATCGAGATGGGTACGGTCGAGAGGGGGGAAAGGGCATTCCGCAAGGCTGCGACGCTGCTTGATGCGGGCGGTGAGATCATCCTGCTCAATGTCGTGCAGGACGTGCCGACCTATATCGCCGTCGACCTACCGGCTGAACTGATCGACAATGCGATCGATGATGGACGCGCGCAGCTGGAGCAACTGCGGCTGAAGACCGGAATTCCGGCGAAGGTGGAGATCGGCCGTGGCCCGCCGGCGCACGGCATACTCGCCGCCGCCGAGGCGCACCACGCCGACCTCATTATCATCGCCTCGCATGTTCCGGATTTCTCGAACTATTTCATCGGTGCGACCGCTGACCGGGTGGTACGCCACGCCAAATGCTCGGTGCTGGTGGATCGGTAAGGATTAAAGCGTTTCATGAAGTTTTACCGCGCGCGGTGCTGCCGGCTGTTGCGCCGCCGGCCGTTCAGTGAGAGCATCGGTAAGGGTCGAGGAATGGGTGCGTATTCATGGGCGAGTTCAACGGCATTCGCTGGGCTTACGACAGATATGAGCTGATCGCCGACGGCATCGTGCACGGCGTTGGCCTTGCGCTTGCGCTCGTGGGTGCGACCGTGCTGATCTTCTATGCGATGGTCTGGAGCTCCTACGGCGAGATCGCGGCCGCCTGGATTTACGGCATCGGCCTTGTGCTGACACTCGGCATTTCCTTTTCCTACAATGCCTGGCCGGTCTCGCCCACCAAATGGTACCTGCGCAGGCTCGATCATTCGGCGATCTTCATCCTGATCGCCGCGACCTATACGCCCTTCCTCGAACGCGGTGCCGACGACCCGCTGCTCTTCGCCATGCTGATTGCCATCTGGGCGATGGCGGCCGCCGGCATCTACCTGAAATGCGCCTTTCCGGGGCGCTACGACAAGCTGACGATCCTGCTCTATCTCGCCATGGGCTGGAGCGGCATTCTCGTTGCCGGGCCGGTCGCCTCGCGCATTCCCTTCGCTTCGATGCTTTTGATCGTCATCGGCGGCATCATCTATTCGGCAGGTGTGATTTTCCACGTCTGGGAAAAGCTGCGCTTCCAGAACGCCATCTGGCATGGCTTCGTGGTTGCTGCCGCAGCGGTACATTATTCGGCGGTACTCACCTGCTTCAGCATGGGCGCTGCCAGGCTCTGATCGTTCTTTCTTCGCGCCAATTCGCGGTTTACATCGCCGAAGGCCAGGCGTATGCGCTTGGGCGAACGAACCGGAATGGACATGACATGACCGACGCCGTCCTCGTGCGCGACGCCACCGAAGCCGATCTTGCGGCGATCCGCGACATCTACAACCACGCCGTCGAACACACGACGGCGATCTGGAACGAAACCCTTGTTGATCTCGAAAACCGCGCAGAATGGTTCCGGGCGCGCAAGGCGAGGGGCTTTCCGGTTCTGGTCGCGGAAAAGGCGGGGCAGGTCGCGGGTTACGCCACCTACGGCGACTGGCGGGCCTTCGACGGCTATCGCCATACGGCCGAGCACTCCGTCTATGTCGACAAGGACTGCCGCGGCGGCGGCATCGGAAAGCTTTTGATGCAGGCGCTTATCGAGAAGGCCAAAGAGAACGGCGTTCACGTCATGATCGCCGGCATCGAGTCGGAAAACGTCGCCTCGATCCGCCTGCACGAAAAGCTCGGCTTCCGCATCGCCGGCACCTTCTCCGAGGTCGGCACCAAGTTCGGCCGCTGGCTCGATCTCACCTGCATGGAACTCAGGGTTTCGAAGTGACCGCCTCGCCGTTCAAGCGGGCATCTGGCACTTCAATCGCAGGCAAGGGAGCGGCAAACGAGGTATCGCTGTCTTGCGCTAACCTCATGCCCTGACGGGCACAGGTGGTCGATCGTTTCCCTTTCCGGAAAATAGCTGGCGGTGGTGATGAGCCCCCGTATATTGCCTATTTCCCCGGCTCGAACACCATCGAATGTCCGTTGATGCAGTAGCGCAGGCCCGTCGGCGGCGGGCCATCGGGGAAGACGTGGCCGAGATGTGCATCGCATCTGCTGCAGCGGATCTCCGTACGGACCATGCCGTAGGAGCTGTCGCGATGCTCTGTCACGCCATCCGGCGAGACCGGTTCGAAATAGCTCGGCCAGCCGCAGCCGGCATCGAATTTGGTATCGGAGCGGAAGAGCGGAGCGTTACAGCCGACGCAGCGGTAGAGGCCGGTCTCGAAGCTGTCCCAGTAGGGGCCGGTAAAGGCGCGTTCCGTGCCGTGCTGGCGCGTGATGCGGTATTGCTCCGGCGTCAGCTGCTCTTTCCATTCTGCATCCGTCTTGCGGGCTTTGGCGGTCGTGGTGTCGGACATAAGGCATGCTCCTTTCGCGCCGGAGGGGCGGTGCCGTCTTGGCCAGAATGTGGGGCGCAAGACAAGCCGGATCAAGGCAGGACGGATTAGCCCGGCAATCAGGTTCTATCGCGGGCCTTCGAAATATCCGCCCAAGGCTCATCCAGTGTGCATCCGCGATTTCGCGCAAAGGCTGCGGCGTAGCGGACGGCCCCTCGAGGAGAGGGCAGGGTAAGGGCAATCGGCGAAATGCCCGGCCTATAGCTAATCCGAATTGATGGTTTGATCCCGACCGCGCCGTTAACGTACTCTTAGCCATGGCGGCTGATGCCAGGCGGGGGATATGGACGTGTTCATCGTTGTTCTAC
>NZ_JABEPH010000231.1:0-9628 GCF_013004495.1 Rhizobium sp. SEMIA 4085 | reverse complement strand
CGCCGGGGCCAGTCCCTACAGCCGGCGCCCCCCCGCCGGTGCGCCCGCCGTGGGTGGGTCCCGCCGCCACCCGTCACTGCCCGCCAGGCGGCAGGATCAACAGGCCGCGCTCGGCCCCCGCCTGCTCAACGGCGGTGCGCAAGACCGTGTCGATCAGCTTTTGAAGGACAATTTCGCCAGAAACGGCTTGCGAGATTTTGATAACGGTTGCGAGATCGAGTTGCTCGATCGGTGCGCCGATGGTGCTGGTTGGAGCAGGAGCGCGTTCTTCCCCTCTCAGGTCAGGATAAAGCTGGTCGAGTTGCCGCACCTTACCGTCGGCGCCCCAGCGCAGATAGCAGCCACGCGCGTTGCGGAGATAGAGACGAGTGAAGTCCTCGAAACCTCCTTGCGCATAAAAGCGGGCGGCGAGTTCATATGCGAGGGCTTCGTGATGAATGAAGCCGTTGGCGCGCGCTGAGCGGATTGCTTGTTCGTAAAGACGCACGGCGTCGATGTCTCGGCCTTCAAGGCGTGCTATCTCGGCGCCGACCAGCGCGGCTCGGTTCTCGAAATTCTCGGGGCAATGCTTCGCATAGATCTGAAGCTGTCGGTGGTGGGCGACCAGAGCCTCCGTATGCCGCGCCCGCTGTTCAGCCACAGGAGAATCGCAGCATGCGGCGCGGGCCAAGGCGCCATAGAAATGATGTTCCGGCGTTTCTTCGAAATGCGACACCGATGTCCATGGAAGCCTCTGGGCCCGCAATGAAGCATCGACGGCCGCCTCATAGTCGCCCGCAAAGAACCGCGCCTGGAGTTTTCTGACGAAGTAGCAGGTTTCCGCAAGAATCAAATTCGGATCGTCGGAAAACCGGCGTTCGATCTCAGTTTCGTCAAATCCGTCGTCATCGAAGGAGCCGAATTTCCGGGTCAACCCGCGCAGCGTCCGGACGAGGCCGAGTTGCGCGCTGGCGAGGTCTATGACGAACTGGAACCGCACCTTCCGTGCAAACGTAAGGCCAATCTCCGCTTGGCGGTGCACTTCCACAAGCGGATCTCCCGCCGCCAGCAGGTTCGAATTCAAACTGGCATAGCTGTATCCGGCAAACGTGAGGTCGCCGCTCTGGTTGGCAATTTCAAGCGCTCGCCGCAAGATGTCGCGGGCGGTTCGGACATGTCTCGTCCACGGTATGACATGGGCCCCGAAGTCTTTATAAGTCCTGGCTTGGAAGCGCTTCAGTTCGCGCTCTTCGACCAGTTGGCAGCCAAGCCGACCGAATCGAAATCCGGCCGCATAGTCGCCGAAGCGCGGTCCGGCAATATAGCCAAGCGACACATAATGGTAGCAGGAACCGTCGCTGTTGCCTCGCTCGAGGCTCAGATTAACAGCCAGGCAGATCGCCATGCACGCAAGATTCGCATCGGTATGCCATACCGCCCCAACGAGCCGGGTGAGGATATCCAGCGTCGCGGAGGATGCTGGGTCGCTCATCAACGGCAGATCAATGAGCTCCTCGATTGCGCGACTCCCGAGCTGCGACCAGATCCGGCCGTATTCTCGTTGCACCTCCTCGTCGGCCGGATGCGGCGACCAGTCGATGCCGAGATGCTGCCTCAGGGAGTCGAGACCAACGGCGGCGGAGCGACTGGTCTGACCGAGCGCAGCGTAGAGATCGATGCGCAGGCAGGCGACAGCAGCCTGGTCGTCGGTGCAGACAGCACAATTGGAAAGCAGTGCTAACCGCTCCTCCGCGTCCGCCAGCGCGCCAATGAGGAACTCGCATTCGGCTCGGTTCAGCTCAAGCGCGAACGCCAGTTGTTGCTGGCGCTCCCAGGCGTCTTCCGGCAGCAGTGTCGTGCCGGCAACAAAATAGTTGAGCGCCGAGGCGTATGCCGTCGAGGCCTTGGCGCGTCTGCCGGCCAGCAGATTGAACTTCGCCAGTTGCTCGCGCTCCTCAGCTGAGGTGATCAGTGCGGCCCCGCGATTGAGCTGGCTGACAATCTCGAAGACATTATCGTCAATCAGTTCCGGCGCAGTATTCGCCGCAAGCAGTCTCCCTATGCGAAGGTGCAGCTCGCCGCGCCGCTCCTCCGGGATCAGCGAATAGGCAGCTTCCTGAACGCGATCGTGGACGAACCGGTATGCGCCTGCCAGACGTTCGAGCAGTTCATGAGCGACGGCAGGCCACAGGGCCTCGGGGACTTGCTCCTCCGGGGTTTCGAGGACGAGTGAAAGCATCGTGGTATCTGCGATGTTTCCGAGACAGGCGAACTGCTGCAACGCCTCCCGCGTTTCGGGCGGAAGGCGCGCGAGCTTGCCGACCATCAGGTGCACGACGTTGTCGGTGTATCCCTTGGCGTGAATGCGCTGGAGATCCCAGGACCAGCATGCCGCGTCATGATCGAAGGTGAGCATTCCCTCTTCGGCGAGCGAAAACAGGAACTGACGGACGAAGAACGGATTGCCGCCGGTCTTGTCGAGCATCATCTGTGCGAGCGGGGCTGCACGCTCGGGCTGGCAGTGGAGCGCATCGGCAATCAATTGCCGGAGATGGTCTCGAGTAAGCGGCGCAAGCGTGATTTCCGCGACCTTTCCGCCGGCGGTCTTGATCGCGTCAAGCTTGCGCATCAAAGGATGGGCGGCGCTGACTTCGTTGTCGCGATAGGCACCGATCAGGATGAGCTGTTGCAGATCCGACCGGGTCAGCAGGTCCTCCAGCAGGTCGAGTGTCGCCGTATCGAGCCATTGGAGATCGTCGAGGAACAGCGCGAGCGGATGCTCGGGCCGGGCAAAGACGCTGATGAACCGCCGGAATATCAGCTGGAATCGCCGTTGCGCGTCCTGTGGCGGAAGTTCAGCGACCGGCGGCTGGTCGCCGATGATGAGCTTCAGTTCGGGGACGAGATCGACCATCAGCTGTCCGTTCGGCCCCATCGTTTCGCTCAGCGCCTGGCGCCACGGTGCCAAATCGGCCTCGCTCTTGGCGAGCAGCCCCTTAAGGAGGCCCTGAAAGGCCTGCGCCAGGGTCGCATAAGGGATGTCGTGCTTGTACTGGTCGAATTTGCCGGACGCGAACAGCCCGCGCGGCGGCACCAGTACTTTGTGGAGTTCATTGACCACCGCCGACTTGCCGATGCCGGAATAGCCAGAGACGAGCACCAGTTCCGGCGCCCCGCTCAATACCACGCGGTCGAAGGCAGTGAGCAAGGTCTCGACCTCGCGCTCCCGCCCGTACAGCTTCTCGGGAATCAGAACGCGGTCCGGGATATCGCGTTCGCCGAGCGGGAATGTGTCAATCCGGCACTGCATTTCCCATTGGCTGAGACAGCGGCTCAGATCGTGCTCGACGCCGCCTGCCGTCTGGTATCGTTCCTCGGCCGTCTTGGCGAGCAGCTTCATGACGATGGCCGAGACCGCCGGTGAAACATCCGCCGTCCGCTCATTGGGCGGCATCGGCTGCCGTGCAATGTGGCAATGCACCCATTCCATCGGGTCGGAAGCGGCGAAGGGCAGGCTCCCGGTCAGCATTTCGTAGAGGGTGACGCCAAGGGCATAAAGGTCGCTGCGTGAATCGATCGAGCGGTTCATGCGCCCGGTCTGCTCGGGGGCCATATAGGCAAGCGTTCCGGCGACCACTTCGGGCGGCTCTGGCGCCTGCCGCTCGCGGGAGAGGCGCGAGGCGATGCCGAAGCCGGTGAGTCGCACCTCGGCGTCCGAGCCCGTTACCAGGATATTGGCCGGTTTGATGTCCTTGTGGACGAGGCCGCGCTGGTGGGCCTTACCGAGCGCAGCGGCGATGCCGATCGCGAGGCGCAGGAAAAGCTCCGTTTCCATCGCCGTTCCGAGCCGCCTGGCGAGCGGCTCGCCGCCCGGATCTTCAAGCACCAGCATGGTCCGGCCGCCTTCGCGCACCAACTCAAGCGGTCGCACCGCCCATGGGCTATCGAGCTCATCCTTCAATCCAAATTCATGGTCGAGGCGTTCGAGGCTTGAAAGTGTCGGGTGCTCGAGGGCAGGAAGCACGACCAGTACCGGGTTCCACTTGCCGTCGGCGCCCCGGCGCCGTTCCCGGTGGAACACGCGATCACCATCCTCCCAGAAAACCTCCAAACTGCTATCTCCACCAACGCTGACGAAAGAGGATGTGCTTACTTGCTGACTTCGTCACCTCGCCTGTCTCATTTGGCACTGCCACTCTCGTTACGGAGATCCGTCCAATCACATTGGCCAAAGCGAGCACATGTGACGAACCGTAATCATTTCCCTGCCTTCTTACCACATCTCGCCTGTTCGTCCCAGCGCATCAGCCGAGCGGCGACCACCCGCCCTCTCAATCCATGGTCCGCTGCTGCTGACGAAAGGCCGCCCAGCGGCGGCCGGGCGGCCGGGCGGATCGTGGACCCGCAGAGCTTCGGAGGGAGGAGGCGGCGAAGCTTATTGGTAGCAAGGGGAAATTCGCTACCTGCCTGTCTTGAGGCAACGAGTAGAGACTAGTGATAGAAAAGACGACGGAAAATTATCCTGTGGTTTATTCTTGCGATACTTTGGAGTACCCGCACAGAGACGCATCCGCGAACTTCTGCTCAGCGAGTGGCATGTTCATGGATCGGCAATACCACCGTCGCTCCAGGCGCGTTAGCCAGCTGAAGCAGGCACTGTCAACTACCATCGGCTATTGAAACCTATCCAAGCGTATAATGTCCTCTCCAGCCGCCTTGTCTTAGACTCGAAGCGATCCTGAAACAGGGAGCGGTCATGATGGTATCCCCATACTTTGTCCCCGACGCGTCCTCGGCATCCAACACGAAGACAGCCAGTGTGTTGGTCGCGGATCCGGAAATCGACGTTTTTTCCCCTCTTGTTGCACGTCTCCTTTCTGAGGGACTGGCGGTTCGGCTGGCCACGAGCGTTGCCGGAGCCAAGGCGCAGCTTGAAAGCGACGTGCCCGATTTCGCACTGATTGAACTCAAATACGTTGACGGCAATGGTTTTGAGATCGTCGAAGCGTTGGCAAATCTGGGCACTACACGCGTCGTGGTCCAAAGTAGCTACTGCAACATCAGCACGGCGGTCCGTGCCGTCAAAGAAGGAGCAAGTGACGTTTTGCCGAAGCCGATGGAGGTCGATGTCGTGCTCGCCGTGCTGCTCGGACGAAATCTCGATTCCGCGCCGATACCTGATACGATTTCGTGCCCCGAGGCGGTTCGCATCGAGCATATTAAGAGAATTTACACCATGTGCGGGGCGAACGTATCGCGCACTGCACGCACGCTTTGTATGCATCGAAGAAGCCTCCAACGCATCATGGCGCGGGATTCCTTCTCACTATAGACACCTTGAGTTCGGCTGCCACCCCATGCGGCGTCGCGTATGATCGAGACGCCGCAGACAAAGATCGCGTTCGTCGTCAGCACGGAGGCCCGACCCCTAGAACAAATCCAGGAAGAGTGTGGATCGATCCGGAATTGCATACAATCAAAAGATAGTGCAGCTGTGGAGACTCCACTTTGGCCG
This sequence comes from Rhizobium sp. SEMIA 4085, assembly GCF_013004495.1. NCBI lineage: Bacteria > Pseudomonadati > Pseudomonadota > Alphaproteobacteria > Hyphomicrobiales > Rhizobiaceae > Rhizobium > Rhizobium sp. SEMIA 4085. The sequence continues at coordinate 4,134 of NZ_JABEPH010000231.1, read as the reverse complement.
AAGCTGCACTAGCGGTGGCGCTCCGGCACCTTTGCGCTCATGCGGACCTCGTTGGTGGGCTCATATCCCATTCGGCCGCCATCGTATCTTTTGACGAGGATTGGTCCTTCGAATCGCACGGCATTCTCTCCCGACATCGCCATTGTTAATCACCATCAGTTCATTCATTTTTGTCTTCAACAACCCGAACTTGGCAGAGAGCACTTGTTAACCGTAACCCCGGCAGCCCGACATGCCGTGGTGCGATCTTATAGGCAAATCCAAATCCATTCGGTCGGTCTTGAGCGCGCGACCTTGCTTGCCATGCGAGATCCAAAAAGAAGCCTCCCGGGGGTTGGGAGGCTCAAGGCGGGCCGATCGGGGGCGATACGGCCTGGGAGGAGGAAGGAACCCGCATCATAGAGGAGGGCCCCCGCCCGAGCTATTGGCCGCCAGGAAGGATCGATTATCACTGAGGAGGGGGTGAACTATACGCGCGGCCAAGACCTTTATGAGTGCGTTTGCGGCTTTCCCGGCGCGAGCATCAGCTTATCAGCCATACGCGCGAGTTCGGGTAGGGACTTGGTTCCCATCTTTTGCATGACCTGGCTGCGGTGAACTTTCACGGTAATCTCGCTCACGCCTAGATCACCGGCAATCTGCTTGTTGAGCCGTCCGGTCGCCACCAAAGCCATCACCTCGCGCTCCCGCGGGGTCAGGCTATCGAAACGCGCGCGTACCGTCGCCAATGCCTTTTCATTTTCAAGCCACACGCGGTCGCGCGCCAGGCCGACGTGAACGGCATCGAGCAAATCCTGGTCTCGGAACGGTTTCGTCAGGAACTCGACTGCGCCCCCCTTCATCGCCTGGACAGACATGGGAATGTCGCCATGCCCGGTGATGAAGACGATCGGCAGCTGAATATTTTCTCGCGACAGCTCAAGCTGAAAATCAAGACCGCTTCGTCCCGGAAGCCGGACATCGAGCACGAGACAGGTCGGTCCGTTGGGTCGTCCAGACCTGAGGAAGTCGTCCACAGAGGCGAGGAGTTTCACGTCGAAACCGACCGAACGCAGCAGGCTGCCGAGCGCCTGGCGGATTTCCAGGTCATCATCGATGACAATGATGGTTGCCTCGGTCATCGTCAGCGCCCCCCAAGTTCAACCGGAGCATTGGGACGTGCAGGATCTGCACCCACTGCAGCAACAGCGGGCAAAGCCCAACCAGCAGAACGCCATTGACGCGATGAGAACACTCCTCCTCTCTCCTTCGTCGCTGCCGAAACGGAATTTTTTCGCGCACCAGAATGCGCGCTAATAACTTCAGCCACAAGACTAAATGCGGGCTGCCCACGAGAGCGCTTGCGCGTCCTGCAATCTGCCACAGCGTGCCGATGCGCTATGGCCGGCGCCTGCCTTACGAGGGACGGTGGCGCAAGTGTGAGCGGCGCGGGGCAGGCAAACCAAGCGCTAGCGACGCTGTGCCGAGTGATGCTCGCTCCGGCACGGCAGCCAAGCGGGATGAAACTGATCTTCGAGCACCGATGCAACCCTCTCGCCGGCACGGTCTACGCCCGGACCATTGCCGCCGTCTGCCAGCTCATCGAGACGGCGACTAGGGCCCACGACAAGCCGGCGTTCAGACTTGCGACCACGCTCCTTGACGCAGGCAGGTCTGAGCGAAAGCGTCGCCTGGGAACGCCTCTTCGGCCGGGTGGTCGCGTTCAATCGGAAGCTCAGGCGGCCACCGCGCGATCAAGGGTCCCTTCGGGCGGGCGATATGTTGCGGGCGCTCCTGGGCAGATGCCGCACTCGTTGCTGCCGCAAGGCCTCACACAATCTATACGATCGTATAGCTTGCGATGCCTTGGTCGCCGTCAGATACTAAACCCATCCATTCAAGCGCGCCACAACGCCAATTCGGTACAGCGCCGATCGGCGAAGTCGGGAGGCGGCAGTGCCAACCAAGAAACCTCTGATTGCGATCGTCGACGACGACGAGTCGATGCGCGAGGCTATCAAGGGGCTCATGAGGTCGATGGGATTTGACGCCGAGACCTTTTCATCCGCGGATAATTTCTTGAGGTTCCCCCATATCCGCTGCACGGCCTGCCTGGTGACGGACATCAATATGCCCGGAATGAGCGGGCTCGATCTGCACCGCCGGCTCGTCGCGCTGGGCAAGAGCATTCCGACTGTTTTGATCACCGCCTTTCCGGAAAAGAATGTGCGCGCGTCTGCCTTGGGCGCGGACATCGTCGGCTGCCTGACAAAACCGTTTGGTGAAAAGGTTTTGCTTGATTGCATCGGCTCTGCGCTAGCTCTCAGCAACAATGGCGAAAGCGGTTCATGAGGTCGCAAAAAAGTCCCCTCTGAGTTATCGAAACGTCGCCAAATCCATATTTGCGTCAATAAAGCTGCTAGGTCGGCCAACTGGCGGGAACTCGAGGTCCGCAATGCCTTGGCTCGTCGACAAGCGCTTGCGCGAATCGGCTAGAATCGTTGCAAGTGACTTCAGAATAGGGAGGAAAAACCAGCCGATCCAAACACTCCCACCGGGCCTTCGGCGCGGACTTTGATCTTTTCAATCCTATCAGCCGGGTCTCCAATCTGGAATAGCCACTGCGATCTGCGCCAAAGCCTCGCAGGGTAAGGCTTCCTGCGCATCTGCAATCCCCCACCGAGGAAGTTTAAGCGCGACAGCTTCCGGCAATCTGGTGGAGCGGGTTAAACCAAAGGCGGAAGTCAGCATGCCTAGAATTCAGAAAGTCTTCCGCAAGTATTATGGACCGAGATAACGCTTGGGACTAGCTTCAAAGGTGCCAACTGAAGGGAAATGCCCGCAACCAAAGGAAGCGCAGTATGACTGAGACGCTGGAGCAGAATGATCCTGCCATCGAAGAACTGATGAAAGACGCAATAACCAGTTACATGCTGGACAGTTTCGAAGTCGAGGATCGGTTGAAGGCAGCAGTCCAGAAGATCGCCTCGGAACTGCTTGCTGAAGAGCTGGCTGTTCTGAGGGAGAAGGCTGCGAAGGCCAAGTCGTGCTATATCCAGGTCGGAGATGTGTTGACACCGGCCTAAGGTCGGTCGGATATTCCCAGCCTCGGGTAGGGGAGGTGTCCTACGAGCGCTGCACCCCAATCCCGGGCAATGATGATTTGAGTGCGGAAATCACCCGCTCGGTCGCCAGCAAAACATCAGCCCCAATACGAGCATCCTCGCCAAAATGTCAGCAGGTCGCCGAGCGCGAGCCTTGGGACATTTATTCGGCAGGCCGAGGCCCCACCCACACGCCCGCTGGTATCGCGGGGATACTATTCGCCAATCCGTCGAGCATGCCTTGCAAGACGCTCTCGGTCAGCGCCTCCACTTTGTCGCTGGGGCCGACGAGGCGGTCTACCAGCAGCAAAGTGAGACCATGCATTTGCGACCAGAAAATTAGAATGGCACCGTCAATCTTGCGTGTATTTGCGGCCGTGTTCGCAATGAGCCGCCCGAGCGCCCCGTCGCTTATCGCGTCCACCAGAAGCGCTTTCATGTTCTCTGCCGCAGTTCTTTCGACAGCAGGGCGCCCATTGTCCTGACCGGTAAGGTAGCCGCCGAACATCAATCTGTAGAGCGCAGGATTATTGACGCCGCCGCAAACATAAGCGCGCGCTATAGCTGCCAGCCGCTCTCGCGGACTGTCGAGTTCCTTCGTCGCGTCGGTCATCTGCTTTGCAAGGAGCTCGAACCCTACCGCCGAGACGGCCGCCAGCAATTCGCGCTTGTCGGCGAAGTGTTTGTAAGGGGCGTTATGGCTGACGCCCGCTCGACGGGCGAGTTCCCGAAGCGAGAACTCTGTGGGTTGGGATTCGCTTAGGACATCGAGTGCGGCCCTAACGATCGCCCTGTGCAGGTCACCATGGTGGTACGGGCGCGGCTCTGTGCTGGACATGTCTTTGGTCATGATCGTCCATTTAGGTTTTTAAGTTGCGCGCGTCAACTTTTTACCAAGTCTATGTTGACAATGCCCACTCTAACGCTTAAGTGGGCGTCGTCAACATCGGGCGATGGCCCATTACATGCATCAGATTGGAGACTGCGACGAACAACGCAGCTCACGTTTGGTCGCAAACCGTACCGGAGAAAAAAATGCATCCCTATCGAT
>NZ_JABEPH010000230.1:0-9677 GCF_013004495.1 Rhizobium sp. SEMIA 4085 | reverse complement strand
CGGACGCGCGTGTTGACGGCCGGCAGGCGCCCCCCTCCAACACAGACGACCGGAGGGGCGCCGGGGCCGGACTTGCCGAGGCGGGCCTGAAGGATACGGATGGCGACGGCTTCGTGAACTTCCCCGCCGGCCAGGCGGGCGGAAAGAACGTCGAAATCGTGCTGCTCGTCAATAACGACTATGCGACCGACAAGAGCCTCGCAGAAGGCGTCGTCGGCCAGATGGAGAAGCTGGGCCTCAAGATCATTATCAATGCCCTCGACGGACCGAAGCGCGACGATGCGCACTATGCCGGCCGCTTCGACTGGCTGATCCAGCGCAACACCACGGAACTGGCTTCGGTCGTGCAGAATACAGAGCAACTCGCCCCTGTCGGCCCGCGCACCAGCTGGCATCACCGTGCCGGCAAGGACGACCAGCTCGACCTGATGCCCTTCGAGAAAGAGCTTGTCGATATCGTCAACAAATTCAGGACAAGCCAGGACAATGACGAACGGGTCAGGCTTATGAAAGAGTATCAGAAGATTTCGACGGAGCACGTGAACACCGTGGGCCTTACGGAATATCCGGGGGCACTGATCATCAACAAGCGCTTCTCGAACATCCCGCAGGGAACACCGATCTTTATGTTCAACTGGGCTGAAGATTCCGTCATCCGCGAACGGCTGTGGGTGGCTGCCGACAAGCAGCAGAAATATGAACTTTTCCCAGAGCAACTTCCCGGCAAGCCGGGAGAAAAGGGTCCGCTGAACTAGAGCTCCCTCCCAAATGAAGTGAGCTTCCGGCCGCGCGTGGCGCGCGGCCGGTCATAACCAACAAGCCGGCCGCGCTGCCGAGGAGCGACTGGCGGCAAGGAGAAGCGAACCGTCCGATGTTACGATTCCTGCTCGTGCGCATAGCCTCAGCGATCCCTGTGCTCTTGATCCTGAGTGTGGTGACCTTCGCGATCATTCAGGCACCGCCTGGCGATTACTCCGATTACATTCGCTCCCAGCTCATCAACCAGAGCGGAGCCTCCTATGCGCAGGCGGAGGCGCAGGCCCAGGCCTACCGCGTCGAGCACGGCCTTGATCAACCGATGGTCATCCAATACTTCAACTGGATCGGCGGCATCGTCACCCGCGGCGATTTCGGCTACAGCATGTACTATAACAAGCCGGTTGCCGACGTCGTCGGAGAGCGCCTGCCGCGCACACTGCTTTTGGCCCTGGTGTGCCATCTCTTTGCCTCAGTGCTCGGCATCACCTTCGGCATCTGGGCGGCGACACGCCAATATTCCTGGATCGACAGCCTTCTTTCCGGCATTTCTTTTCTTGGCATGACGGTGCCGCGCTTCTTGATGGCGCTGATCATCGTCTACCTGCTGGTGTTCCAATTCAACATTTCCGAGATCGGCAGCTTCTTCTCGCCGCAATATGGCGGCGCGCCATGGTCGTGGGCGAAGTTCGTCGATCTGGTCAGTCATGTCTGGCCGGTCGTTGCGATCGCCACATTCGGGGGACTCGCCTACAATATGCGGGTCATGCGCGGCAATCTCCTTGATACGCTGAACGCGCAATATGTCGAGACGGCCAAGGCGAAAGGCTTGACCGGCAGCGCGGTCGTCATGCGCCATGCGGTGCCCAACGCGCTGCATCCGCTCGTCATGTACCAGGGCGTCGTGCTTCCCTACATGCTGACGGGAGAAATCGAGACGGCGATCATTTTCGCCCTGCCGACCGTCGGTCCCGCCATCGTCGGCTCCATGGCGGTTGGCGATGTCTATGTGACCGCGACCTTCATGATGGTGCTGTCGGCAACGCTGATTGTCGGCAACATCATCGCCGATATGCTGCTTGCCCTGCTCGACCCGCGTGTCCGTCAGTCTGTAGGAGCCTGATATGTTCGCCTTCGACTCCTCCCTGCCACCACCGCACGAAGAAACCATCAAGAAGCCGCCGCACGGCAACGAAAGCTACATCGCGCTCGTGTGGCGCCGTCTGAAGCGCTCCTGGACAGGCATGATGGGCCTCATCCTCGTCGGGCTGCTGATCATCATGGCCGTGTTTGCGGATTTCTTCGCGCCGATGGATCCGAAGGCAACCGATGTCGGCTTCGCGCCGCCGCAGGCCATCAGCTTCCACGACAAGGATGGCAACTTCGTCTTTCAGCCGCGCGTCTATGCGCTCGCCGATTCCGAAGAACTCGACCCCGTCACCTTCCAGCCGATCGTTGGTCCGGATTATGACAATCCCCGCTACCTCGGATTCTTCGTGAAAGGGGCGGACTACAAGCTTTTCGGCCTCATCCCGGCGAACCGGCATTTCTTCGGTTCGACAGATGGCCAGCCGGTGCATTTTCTCGGCACCGACAAATTTGGACGTGACGTGCTTTCGCGCGCGATCATCGGCTCGCGCATTTCGCTGGTGATCGCTCTCACCGTCGTCTTTATCGTCACGCTCGTTGGCACGACCGTCGGTATGGTCTCCGGTTACTTCGGCGGCACATTCGACGTCTGGGTTCAGCGCTTCGTCGAACTGGTTCTCGCATTTCCTCAACTGCCGCTTTATCTGGCGCTGACGTCGTTGATCCCAGTGACGGCTCCGACCAACGTCTTCCTTGCCTTCGTCATCGTCGTCATGTCGGCACTCGGCTGGGCGCAGATGTCGCGGGAGGTTCGCGGCAAGACGCTGGCATTGGCGCGCATCGACTATGTGCGGGCGGCGATGGCCGTCGGCGCGACCGACCGGCGCATCATCTTCCAGCACATCTTTCCGAACGTGATGAGCCACGTGATCGTATCGGTGACACTGCACATCCCGAGCGTGGTGCTGCTCGAATCGTTCCTCGGTTTCTTGGGCTTTGCGGTGAAGCCGCCACTGATCTCCTGGGGTCTCATGCTCCAGGATACGGCGAATTACTCGGTCATCGGCACCTATCCCTGGATCCTTGCCCCTGTCGGCTTTGTGCTTGTGACCGTCTTTGCATTCAACGCGCTGGGCGATGGCCTGCGCGACGCAGTCGATCCTTATTGAGGTGGTGAAGATGGCCCTTTCTCTCGTCAATTCCTTTGCACCGCCCGTTCGCCATGATCATGATGGCCGCAAGGAAAGTCCAATCATCGACGCACGCAATGTCGCGGTGACCTTCAAGGTCGAAGACGGCTTCGTCGAGGCGGTCAAGGATATCTCGTTTCAGCTCTATCGCGGAGAGACGATCGCGATCGTCGGCGAGTCCGGATCCGGAAAATCGGTAACAGCGCGCACGGTGATGGGGCTTCTTTCGAAGCGCGCCGTTGTCTCGCCGAAATCGGGCATCGACTATGATGGCGCCAATATCCTGAAATTTTCCGAAAGCGCCCGGCGCAAGTTGCGCGGTAACCGCATCTCGATGATTTTCCAGGAGCCGATGAGCTCGCTCAACCCGATCTATACGGTCGGCAGTCAGATCGTCGAGGCAATCCGTGTACACCAGAAGTTCGGCCGCCGGCAGGCGGAAGCGCGGGCGCTGGAGCTTTTGAAGCATGTGCAAATTCCCGATCCCGAAGCCCGACTGAAGCAATATCCGCATCAGCTGTCAGGCGGCCAGCGCCAGCGCGTGATGATTGCCATGGCTCTCGCCAACGATCCGGACGTCCTCATCGCCGACGAGCCGACGACAGCGCTTGACGTGACCGTGCAGGCACAGATCCTGAACCTTATCCGCAACCTGCAGAAGGAACTGCGCATGGCGGTGATCCTGATCACCCACGACCTCACGGTCGTCCGGCAGTTCTCGGACTATGTCTATGTGATGCAGCATGGCGAGATGCGGGAGCACAACACGACCGAAAGGCTCTTTGCCAATCCTCAGCACCCTTACACGAAGCATCTGCTCGGCTCCGAGCCGCGTGGTCAGGCCAACCCATTGCCGGAAAATTCCGAGATCATTCTTGATGCCAGAGGGGTGCGCGTTTCCTTCATGCTGCGCCACGGCACGTTCTTCAAGCCGGAAATGAAGGAACTCGTCGCTGTCGACAGTCTGAGTCTCACGCTTCGCCGTCATGAGACGCTTGGTCTCGTCGGCGAGTCCGGCTCCGGCAAAACGACCTTCGGTCAGGCGCTCGTCCGGTTGAACGATCCGGACGGCGGAGAGATCTATTTCGACCGCCAGCCCATCCACGGCCGCTCGCGCGCCGAGATGAGGCCGCTACGATCGCGTATGCAGATCGTCTTCCAGGATCCGTTCTCGTCGCTCAATCCGCGCATGACAATCGGCCAGATCATCGAGGAGGGGCTGGTCGTCAACAGGCTCGGTGCGACGAAAGCCGAGCGCATGGACCGGGTGCGCGAGGCGTTGATTGCGGCCGGCATGCCGGGCCATATTCTCTCGCGCTTCCCGCATGAATTCTCCGGCGGCCAGCGCCAGCGCATCGCCATTGCCCGTGCTATCGCCCTCGAACCCGAATTTATCTTGCTCGATGAGCCGACTTCGGCGCTCGATCTTTCCGTCCAGGCGCAGATCATCGAGCTCTTGCGCAGGTTGCAGGACGAGCGGGGCCTGAGCTACCTCTTCATCTCGCACGATCTCAAGGTCGTGCGGGCGCTGTGCCACCGGGTGATCGTCATGCAGCATGGCCGCATCATGGAAGAGGGGCCTGTCAACGAAGTCCTATCCAATCCCAAGACCGCCTACACGGAACGGCTGGTGAAAGCCGCTTTCGAGGTAGCATGATTGCCGAATGCCGGAGGTTATAATGGCACGAAATCCCAAGATCACGTTTATCGGAGCAGGCTCCACCGTCTTCATGAAGAACATCGTCGGCGATGTCTTGCAGCGTCCGGCGCTGTCGAGCGCCACGATCGCGCTGATGGACATCAATCCGCAGCGTCTCGAAGAAAGCGCCGTCGTTGTCAACAAGCTGATTTCGACGCTGGGCGTAAAGGCCAGGGCTGAAACTTACTCCGATCAGCGCAAGGCGCTGACAGGCGCGGACTTCGTCGTCGTCGCCTTCCAGATCGGCGGCTATGAGCCCTGTACCGTCACCGATTTCGAAGTGCCGAAGAAATACGGTCTGCGCCAGACCATTGCCGACACACTCGGCGTTGGCGGCATCATGCGCGGGCTTAGAACCGTGCCGCACCTTTGGAAGATATGCGAGGACATGCTCGCCGTCTGCCCGGAGGCGATCATGCTGCAATATGTGAATCCGATGGCCATCAACACCTGGGCGATTGCGGAAAAATATCCGGCAATCAAGCAGGTCGGCCTCTGCCACTCCGTCCAGGGCACGGCCATGGAGCTGGCGCATGACCTTGACATTCCTTACGAGGAAATCCGCTATCGCTCGGCCGGCATCAACCATATGGCCTTCTATCTGACGTTCGAGCACCGGCAGGCGGATGGTTCCTACAAGAATCTCTATCCCGATCTTGTCCGCGCCTATCGTGAAGGTCGTGCCCCGAAGCCCGGCTGGAACCCGCGCTGCCCCAACAAGGTGCGCTACGAGATGCTGACTCGCCTTGGCTATTTCGTCACCGAGAGCTCGGAGCACTTTGCCGAATACACGCCCTACTTCATCAAAGAGGGCCGAGAGGACCTGATCGAGAAGTTCGGAATTCCGCTCGACGAATATCCGAAGCGCTGCATCGAGCAGATCGAGCGTTGGAAAGGACAGGCCGAAGCCTACCGCTCGGCCGAGACGATCGAGGTCGAACAATCGAAGGAATATGCTTCCTCCATCATCAACTCCGTCTGGACTGGCGAACCGTCGGTCGTCTACGGCAATGTCCGCAACAACGGCTGCATCACCTCACTGCCGGCAAACTGCGCCGCCGAAGTGCCTTGCCTGGTCGACGCCTCGGGCATTCAGCCAACCTTCATTGGCAACCTGCCGCCACAGCTGACAGCGCTCATCCGCACCAACATCAATGTTCAGGAGCTGACCGTCCAGGCACTGATGACGGAAAATCGCGAACACATCTACCACGCTGCGATGATGGATCCGCATACGGCAGCTGAACTCGACCTCGACCAGATCTGGTCGCTCGTCGACGATCTTCTTTCCACACACGGTGACTGGCTGCCGGCCTGGGCAAGAACAGCCAAGAAGGTGCAGGCAGCTTAGTTGCGAAAGCGACACCGTTCGGGCAGCGTAAGCCGGCGAGGCCTGTCGCCGGCTTCGCCTTCAGCCTGCCGGATCGGCTACTTGGCTCGTGATGTCTCCAAGAAAGGCGAACGTTCCGATACCACACGCGCGCGCGTCCGGATCACGATTGGGGTGAAGCTCTGCGCCACAGGACGTTTTACGGTTTTTCTTATATGATCTGCGCAGGCGACAGATAAAGGTAAATAACGAGGCAGGTTGCCGCGATTGCGACCATGGTGGCCGGCCCAAGAATTGTTCTAGCGACCGAAGCAACAGCGAGACCGGACGCCAAAGTCGCGCCTCCCAGCAAGACGCCGCGGCCGGAAAAGGCCAGAGCGAGGGCTGAGATGCAGATGGCTGGCGCCAGCATGGTGAGCGTGATTTTCCGTGGAGCCATCTCGGGATACGCGGCGAAAGCCGGCAAGCATCCCCTTACGCTGAAGCCGATTGCGATGCTCAGAAAAACAAAAGGCAATACCATTGACCGGAACCTTTCAAAAAGAACGGCCATCGCGTAGCAAGCGGCGTGCCATTTGTTTGCCCTTCGTTGCTCACTGGCGTCATGCGGCGCTGCCGATATATTGCGCTCAATGCCCAAAGAGCATGCAGGATCCGCTCACTGGCGAACGAGTTCCTTGCGTGCCGCTGAACGCATCGCGACCGACGCCCAAGCGAGGTCGACGGCCCCTGCTGGCATCGTCACAGGCTGCGAGCATTCGGCAAGTTGCGCAATTTCCTTCTCGGCAGCGGCTGAAACTTTGAAAAATCCGTTCTCTACCGCGACTTGATCGTATTCTGTTTTTGAGAATAATAGCGGCTCAATATTCTGAAATAGAGACTTACGTGGATTTTCCCTCGCTCCGTGTCTTTCTGTCCGTCGCCGAACATCGAAGCGTGACGCGCGCTGCCGAGGCGCTTGGGCGCGTCGGTTCGAGTGTTACGACCCGAATCCAACAGTTGGAGGAGGATCTCGGTGTCTTGCTCTTCAACCGGGATGGAAAGCAGATGACCCTCACTCGCGAAGGGCGGCTGTTTTTGTCTTACGCGAAGCGAATGGCGGCATTGGCTGACGAGGCGCGCCATTCGTTGTCGGCCTCCGGCCGGCCGGCGACTTTGCGTGTAGGGACAATGGAGAGCACGGCGGCAAGCCGGCTACCGCACATTCTGCCACGGTTCGCAACCGTTGCTCCTCATATTTCTCTTCGGCTGACAATGGGTGCGACGCGGGATCTCGCCCGTGCCGTTTTGGCGGAGGAACTCGATTGTGCCTTGATCGCATTGCCCATCGGCAAGCATGCAGCCGCCTGGCTTGCCGACGTTGATTTTTGCCAGCTTGAGCTCGCGCCGCTCTGGAGCGAGGAGGTTCTGATCATTCTTCCTCCGGATCATCCGCCAGTTCGTCATGCCGCGGACATCACCGTTGGCACACTCGCCGCGCTTGAGGCCGGGTGCACCTATAGGCGCATGGCCGAGGATTGGCTTTGCCGTCTTCCGCCGTTCATGACGATCGAGATGTCATCTTACCACGCCGTGGTTGCGAGTGTCCTTGCAGGAGGCGCCGTTGGTGTCATTCCAGCGTCGATCCTGTCGCAGCTGCAGGTGTCCGGTGTCCAGACGGTTGTTGCGGGTTCGGCCCAAACCTCGTTTCTCGCACGCAAGAACGCGGGGTCTTCAGAGCTGGATACGTTTCGAACGGCCCTTCTTTCCGCTGGTGGGGCAGGTCCATAACCGTTGCCATCGCCCGATCCTTTTGTCGGGTGTGGCCCACATCTCATTGACAAATCCACAGGTGATATATGCGTCTCCCACATCGTGAAGCCTTGTCCGGCTGGCGTTTTCGTCTGTTTGCGCCCATCCTTGCCGGTGCGACACTTCGCGAGCGGCTGGTTGCATGTGTGGGTGCGCTTGCATGCATCGCACTGACGGGCCTCATTTGCGGTGGCCTCCTCGGCGAGGGTCCCCACCTTCCGCTGATTGTCGCGCCGATGGGGGCTTCGGCTGTGCTGCTCTTTGCTGTTCCGTCAAGCCCATTGGCGCAGCCTTGGCCGATTATCGGTGGAAACACGATCTCTGCTTTCATGGGGGTCATCGCCGCAAATCTCATTCATGACCCAATCGTCGCAATTGGTGTGGGCGTTTCGCTTGCGATTGCGGCGATGTCGTTCACCCGCTGCCTGCATCCGCCCGGCGGAGCGGCGGCCTTGACCGCAGTCCTCGGCGGTGCGCCTGTCGCAAGTTGGGGTTTGCTCTTCCCGTTCGTGCCGGTGGGCTTGAATTCGTGCATCCTGGTGGCACTCGGGCTTCTGTTTCACAAGCTGTCACGGCACAATTATCCGCATGTTGTCGTCAGCGCGACCAGCATGCATCATACGAAGGATCCGCCCGCAAACCGGCGGGGCGGATTTCGTGAGGAAGACGTCGATGCGGCCCTCCAGGTATTGAAGGAAACGTTCGACATCGATCGTGCAGATCTGAGCCGGCTTTTGCGAGAAGTCGAAATTCAAGCGACGGTCCGGTCCAGCAAAGATCTGAAATGCGCAGACATCATGTCGCGGGATGTCGTTGCAGTCAGCCCCGACACCACTGTTGAGGTGGCGCATGCGCTGCTGCTCCGACACAATGTGCGCACACTGCCGGTCAAAGAGCCTGACGGCAAGCTCGTAGGCAGTGTCGGACTTCGAGAACTCGCTTTTGCGTCCGGTCCGGTTAAGGCTCTTATGGCGCCACCGGCGACAACTTCGGCTGACGCGCCCGCGCTTGGCCTTTTGCCAGTCCTGACGGACGGGAAAACACACGCCGTTGTCGTGATCGACCAGGCGTGGCAGATCATCGGGCTGATCTCGCAGACCGATCTTCTCGCTGCTACGGCGCGTCTCGTTCCGACGGACCGCGTCGCCTTGGAGAGTGTCGCCTAAAGCTTCTGATGGCAACGCGGCAAGTTCGGCCCCCCGGCGACGGTCTCGTCGGCATCTGCCGTAAGACGTCCTGATATCCTGATCGATGATCCGAGAAAATCTCGGCTGAGACATGACGAACACCGGCTGCGCCCGGCATTGATGAAACGCGTGTTCCAGGTCCAAGCGCAACAGATGCGCGCTGGCGCTTTCACTGCTTCGACAGTCAGCCCGCGAAACGGTGAAGCCGTTTGCAGGCGCCGGGCGGCTAGCCATGATCGGTCAGCGACTGAAGGACGGATATCTGTTCGGCGACACCTTCACTACCGCCGATGCGCTGCTCTATGTCATGGTTCGCTGGGTGCGCGATTCCGGGCTGAAAATTCCGGATCGCCTCATTGCCTATGAGGAGCGCGTTGAGGCACGCCCGGCGGTGCAACGGGCGCTGTGCGCCGAAGGGCTGGCTTAGCGAGCGATCAAACGGCCGAAAAAAGGGTTTAAAACATCGCAACGATCATGACCGCGAGCAGGCCAAGCCCATCATCGCCGATAATTTCGCTTAAGTCGGAACTAGCGGAATTTTTACCGGTCTTTGTCGAATCGCGGGCTCCAACTGCGTCTAATATGGAACGGCACCATTGGGGGAACAGGATGCGCTACCTTTGTCTCTTCTACAT
>NZ_JABEPH010000229.1:0-9739 GCF_013004495.1 Rhizobium sp. SEMIA 4085 | reverse complement strand
TCTATAGACCTGTCCGCTGGCAAATCGGCGCCGAATGCAAGCGTGATCCATCAGTTGACGCGGATGGACCGGCACGGTCTTTTCCTCGAAATAAGCGGGTGAAGCAACGACGCTTGCCCGCATAGGAGCGCTCATTCTGACGGCGATCATATCCGGGTCCAGGCTCTCTCCGAGGCGCATGCCGCCATCAAGGCCCGCAGCGACGATGTCGTTGAACGGCTCCTCGACCCGGACTTCCAGAACGACGCCCGGGTAAGCCCTGCTGAAAGCCGCAAGGCGTGGCGCCAAAAGCCAATGCGCCGCAAAGGGTGGCACGCTGAGGCGAAGATTGCCGGCTACACGGTTTTTGATTTCCTTTACCGCATCAAGCGCCAGATCGATCTCGCCCAGCGCCGGCCTCAGCCGTTTTAGAAGCAGCGCGCCCTCTTCCGTTACCGCGATGCTTCGGGTCGTGCGAGAAAAGAGCCGAACTCCCAGAGCAGCCTCCAGGCTCGAGACGGCGTGGCTCACAGCAGACGGTGCTATCCCCAGCTCCTTGGCCGCCCCCCGAAATCCCCCGCAAGCGGCCACGGTAGCGAAGATTGCAAGTTGAGGTAGGCGACTTCTGTCCATTGTTCCATTCTATAGAACAGCGTGTGAATTTCCAGGCGAATTAACGAACAACCTTCCTTGTCCTATCTTCCATTCATCATAAAAGGAGATCAGTGATGAAAAAACGGATGCTCGGAAACGAACTCAACGTCTCGGCGGTGGGCCTCGGATGCATGGGGATGACCTTCGCCTATGGCGGTCAGGATGAGGCAGACGCCATTCGCACGCTGCACCGCGCTGTCGAGATCGGCGTAACCTTCTTCGATACTGCAGAGGTCTACGGTCCTTTCGATAATGAAATTCTGGTGGGCAAGGCTTTGAAACCGCACCGGGATCGCGTCGTGATCGCAACCAAGTTCGGCTTCAAGATCACCGATGAGGGCGAAGGGCCGTCGCGCATGGTCGGCGTCGACAGCCGCCCCGAACATGTAAAGGCAGTAGCAGAGGCCTCTCTCGGACGGCTCGGAATCGAGCAGATCGACCTCTTCTACCAGCACCGCGTCGACCCCAACGTGCCGATTGAGGAAACTGTCGGAGCCATGGCGGACCTCGTCAAGGAAGGCAAAGTGAAAGCACTCGGCCTTTCGGAGGCAAGCGCTGCCACGATAAGGCGCGCTCATAATGTGCACCCAATTGCGGCGGTGCAGAGCGAATACTCGCTGTGGAGCCGGGATCCGGAGCTGGAGGTGTTGGCGGTCTGCCGCGAGCTTGGCATCGGCTTTGTCCCTTACAGTCCGCTCGGTCGTGGTCTCTTGACCGGCGCAATCAATAAACCCGATGAACTTGGTGCCGATGACTGGCGCAAGAACCTGCCACGCTTTCAAGCTGACGCAATGGCCGCGAACGCTGCCCTCGTCGCCTCGTTGAAGGACATGGCGCAGGCAAAGGGCGTAACGGCGGCGCAACTCGCACTGGCCTGGGTGCTGCATCAGGGCGACTTCATCGTGCCGATCCCCGGCGCGCGCAAGCTCAAGCATTTGGAAGAAAATGCTGCGGCAGCCGACATCACCTTGTCGGACAATGAGCTCAAACAGATCGGCGAGGCGCTCGCTCCGACAAAGGTCACCGGCAGCCGTTACCGCGAGCAGGAGCTTGCCCTTGTGAACGGGTAGACTTTTACGCCTCAGCGTTCGGCAAGGCGTTCCTTCCACTACGAATCCTCGGGCTTGCCTGCGTTGGCCCGAGGGTCCCCGAATACACATGGTTCTCTTGCAGCACCTGCTCACGTCCAGGTTGGTCATCGGGCGTCGAGGGCGCGGTCGTCTTCGAGCCTCGGAAGGGTCGCAGATGTGGTCCGTCCCAAGGATGCGCTAAAACTCATCAACCAGAATGAAGCACTCGTCCCGCGGCGATAGATACTGACCCTATCCGGGAAAGCCTGCTGACGCTCGCCGAAAAGCGGAAAACGGTTGGGGCGATGGAACCCGAAGGCATCAACTGAGCAAGACATACCGACCTTAACCGGGGAACCTTTCTCCTGCTCGCACGCTTCGTTCCCCGGACCACCACTTCCCAAGGAGCATGTTTGTGATCAACGACCTCTGGTACAAAAACGCCGTCGTCTACTGCCTTTCTGTTGAGACTTTCATGGATGCCAATGGCGATGGCATCGGCGATTTCCAAGGCCTTCAGCGCCGACTGGATTATCTGGCCGGGCTTGGCGTCACCGCGATCTGGCTGATGCCGTTCCAGGCCTCTCCGGGTCACGACGATGGCTACGACGTTTCTGACTACTACAACGTCGATCCCCGTTACGGAACGCTCGGCGATTTCGTCGAATTCACTCACGGAGCCAAGCAACGCGGAATTCGCGTGCTCATCGATCTCGTCGTCAATCACACATCCGATGAACATCCATGGTTTAAAGCGGCCCGCTCGGACAAGAACTCGCGCTATCGCGACTGGTATGTCTGGTCGAAGAACAAACCCGCCAACGCCGATGAAGGAATTGTGTTTCCAGGTGTCCAGAAGGCGACATGGACGCATGATGAAAAATCCGGCGAGTACTACTTTCACCGTTTCTACAAGTTCCAGCCGGACCTCAATACCGCAAACCCGCATGTTCAGGCGGAAATCCTGAAAATCATGGGTTTCTGGATCCAACTTGGCGTTTCCGGCTTCCGCATGGACGCCGTGCCCTTCGTTATCGCCGAAAAGGGCGCCAACGTGAAAGTGCCGAAGGAACAGTTCGACATGCTGCGAACCTTCCGCGAATTCCTGCAGTGGCGTAAGGGCGACAGCATCATCTTGGCTGAGGCCAATGTCGTGCCGAAGGAGAACCTGCAATATTTCGGTGACGACGGTGACCGCATGCAGATGATGTTCAACTTCCACGTCAACCAGGCGCTTTTTTATGCGCTTGCCAGCGCAGACACCCGACCGCTCGCCAAGGCGATGCATGACACACAGGAACGCCCGCAGACCGGTCAATGGGGCATTTTCCTGCGCAACCACGACGAATTGGATCTGGGTCGTCTGACGGAGAAGCAGCGCCAGCAGGTGTTTACAGCCTTTGGCCCGGATAAAGAGATGCAGCTCTACGAGCGCGGTATCCGTCGACGCCTCGCCCCCATGCTCGGCGGTGATATGCGCCGCCTGAGGCTTGCTTACAGTGTGATGTACTCGCTGCCCGGAACACCAGTTCTGCGATATGGCGACGAAATCGGGATGGGCGACGACCTGTCGCTGCCGGAGCGCAACTGCGCCCGCACGCCGATGCAATGGTCGAACGAGCCGCAGGGTGGCTTCACCAAGAGCGACAGGCCGGTCCTGCCGGTCATCTCGAAGGGCCCCTACGGTTTCGACCATATAAATGTTGCCTTCCAGCGCCGTGATCCGGAATCCATGCTTAACTGGACCGAGCGGATGATCCGCCTGCGCGAGGAGGCACCCGCGGTCGGGTGGGGGGAGATCAGCTTTCTTGATTGCAACAATCGCGGCGTGCTCGCCGTCCGCTACGAGTGGCTGAATAATGCCGTTGTCATCATCCACAACTTCCACGCCAAGCCGGTGGAGATTACCTTCGACGCCGGCCTCGATGACGCCGGCCACCTGTTGATTGACATAGCCGACGACAGTGACAGTCGCGCCGACGAGAAGGGTAAGCACCATATGGTGCTCGAACCTTACGCCTATCGTTGGTACCGCGCCGGCGGCCTGGATTACTTGTTGAAGCGGAGCGACACATAATAAATTTTGCCACTTGCTTCTGTTACGCCTCAAGATCGATAAGGCGCTCCCTCCCACGCCTTGACAGTCATCATCCTCCGGCTCGACCGCATTGGGGCCGAGGAAACAGCGCCACGGAACTGTGGGGTAAAGCCAGGAGGTGGAACTCCAGGATAGCGCAGGCCAGCCGCCTGTCGCCGGCAGTCCTTCGACCTTGTGATCGGCCAATCGAACTCGTTCAGTGCTAGCTAATGCCTGCACTGGCGGCTCAGCGAGGTAATGCGCCGTCCTGCAAAAGCGGTGTTTTCTGTTGGGGGACGAGAATTTCAACGGCATCTCTCGCGCGATCTCGAACCCCAGTGACCGATAGACGGCCTCGCCGGCCTCGAATGAGTGTAAGACCGTAATGTCCGTCTTCGTGCCTGAGGTGGCTCGCCCTACACTGGTCTTGCGAGGGTTGCTCGGATAGGCCGAGCCGATCCTCACGATAGGAGGACGAGCCTGGCAGATTATAGAGAAGCTTTTGTCGGAATCGATGTTGCCAAGCTGAAGAATGCTATCGCTGTTGCCGGATCGGGCCGAGACGGAGAGGTCCGCTACGTCGGCGCCGATGACGCAAGGCGATCTTATCCGGGCAAACGTTGTTCTCGTCTGCATAAGACTTGCGCTGCAGGAGCGCCTCGGCCTCAGGCGACAGACCATCCACCGTCCACCAGCAGGTTCGCGCCGGTGATGAGGCTCGCAGCCGGTGATGCAAGGAAGACTACGGCACCCACCACATCATCGGTTTCACCGATCCGGCCTAGTGGAATGTGAGCGAGCGTCGCTTTGCGATTGTCGGCATCGGCTAGAAAAGGTGCTGTACCATCCGTGTGGATGAACGTCGGCGATACGGCATTTACGGTGACATCATAGCGTGCCCATTCGGCTGCAAGGCAGCGCGTGAGGTGATTAATTGCCGCCTTGCTCATGCAATAGATTGCCTCGCCGCGCAGTGCCACGGTACCGGCCTGTGAGCTGATGTTGATGATCCGGCCTCTATTGCGCTTGATCATGTGACGGCCTACTGCCTGCGTCATCAGAAAGGTGCCCTTGATGTTGACATCGAGTATCTCGTCAAGGTCCTTCTCCTCAACGAGTTCCGCAAGATTGCCCGGAGCTACGCCGACGTTGTTGACGAGGACGTCGATCCGACCGAACGTCGCAAGCGCCCCGTCGACGGCTTGCGCGATATGGGCCTTATTGGGAATGTCCAGTTTAACTGGGAGAACTTTTCGTCCCGCGCTCTCGATTTCGGCAACCAGGCCCGCCGACGCTGCGACATCGCGGACCCCCAAAACGATATCGGAGCCTGCTGCGGCACAGGCAAGCGCGCAAGCTCGACCGATGCCACGGCTCGCTCCCGTCACCAAAGTCACCTTGCCCCCAAGGCTGAAGTCCGGCGCATTCCTCTGCATGATGTGCCTCCAATGATGAAGCCATTTATGGCAGCGTCGGCGTGCTGATGCCAGATGTTCTGCGCGTGCTGAGGAGCGTCCCTTTAACCGATGGGAGATCCTGAGGCACAGTCTGGATGAAATCCACGGCAGCGGACCTAGCTACCACCGATCGCGATCGATGCGGGCCGGAACCATCGCCGCAGGGATGCCTGGCGCACCCTGGCGAAGATGAAGCACCCATCGTGCGAGCGCGATCGCGGCAAGAACCGCTACTCCCATGCGAAGCCACGGATCGGCGCCGACGCGGCTCCCCCCCTCGGCTTTGAGCTGACCAGGGAACGGGGCCAGCTGCTCACGCAGGTCGGCAACGTCCTTCCGGAGCCAGGCAACCTCCCGCAGGGCCGATTGCAGCTCATCCTCGCCTGGTAGGTCTTCGGCCGGATCGTCGGCCGAGGCGCCCTCCTCCACGTCCGCAAGGTGTTCACGAAGCTGGGTGGGACTGTCAAAGCCCTTGAAACGGATGTTCGTCATTGCCTTTGCCTCAGTGCGTTTTCGCGATCGTCGTCCGCTCCCTTGGCTTTGCGGCGACTATCGGCTGACAGGGAGCGGAGGTTTTTGTCGCTGGGCATGTAGCGCTTGCCCATGCCGGTATTCGTGAATTCCCGCCTGGCCATGGTGCGTCTCCTTGCTGTGCGTGGGGAACGCTTCAGGCCCCAAAAAGATGCATCGGCGGCGATCGGAGGCGCAGGTCGAACTGACGTGCACAGAACCATAAGCCTCCTTCAACCCGAAACGGACGCAGTCAGGCATCAGGCGCCGCCATCCACGTCGGTTGGATGGGAAGCGTCCTCCGCCTGACAAAATCGCGGCGGCACACGTCCTGCGGATTGAACCTTGACGAGAGACCGCCACAGGCGTGGCGGGTCCTCGTCGCGAGCATTTGTCCAATTCTGAAAAGTCCGATGACGACCCAGGCAAGCTGACCGCGCCCACGATGACGCAATCCGGCAACGATATCCGTGCCGACCGTTGACATAAAACGCACCGGCCACACGCAAAATCGTGCAAGGTTCGAGTATGTCCAGCCAATCTCATAACGCTAAAAGAACATGCGGAAGCCGTAGCCGGGCGCTAGCTTGCGTAGCTAGACCCGCTCCAGTTCTCTTTCACCGTTTCCATGGCGACATTCGTCGATGTGCTCGCCACAAACGGCAAGTTTGAAATCCGTTCGCCAAGTACGTGTCTATAGCGGCGTATGTCACGCGTCCTGATCTTGAGCAAATAATCAAAGCGTCCGGCAATCATGTGACATTCCTCGACTTCCTTGATCTTCTTGACTGCCGCATTGAAGGCGCGAAGCGCATCTTCCTGAGTGTTTGAGAGTTTGACCTCCGCAAAGGCTATATGCTCCAGATTCAGTTTCGAGGGGTTGATGACGGCTTTGAACCCTTCAATGTAGCCGTCAACAATGAGCCGTTTAAATCGCAGCTGGCAAGGCGTCTTAGAAAGCCCGACGCGCGCCGCAAGATCGGTGATCGACATCCTTCCGTCGTCGGAGAGCGCTTCGAGAATCTTCCTGTCGAATAGGTCAAGTTCACTAATTTCATGCTCATCTTTAGTCATTTCACACAGCTCCGCGCGCAACAATAAATCCATACAGGCTATAAACCAGTAAAATCAAGTCTGAATGCCTTGATCGTGCGTGCTAGTGTGGATTGCTTGCTGAGGAGGAATGCCACCCTGACCAGCCCCGTTAGAATACAGGATCCGCAACCACAGAGATTCGTTTCTGAAGCGTGTCGAGACTTACATGGACCGCGCGCTCGCCTGCCTTCCCCTGCCGGAAGGTTTGTTGAACGCATCCAGGCGTACAATTCGACGTATGGCCTCGTTTCGGCACCCGACCGGGCGGGCGGAGTTTGATCCGACCCGATGCTTTCGTGATGCAAGTGGCATTATCTTGTCGTATTTTGAAGAAGTAATGAACGTGGTGCATATTCCATTCGGTCTCATGGAGCGTCGCAGCCGGGAACGCCGCAATTTTCAAAACACGCAGGCACTCGAAGAGATGACGGGCAAGAAGGTTCCCACCGACATCCGCGACGACTTCCCGAAGGGCGGCAGCGAGATCGTTCAGCTCCGCTTTCGCAAGGTTGAGGTTGTGCGCGGCGCTTACGACCGCACGGTGCCGCGCTGCACGCCTCTCCGGAGATCAAGGACTTCGGAACGGGCGCGCATGATACCCCTCCAACCGCATCACTGACGCTTACAACGCAATCGGCATCCAACACAGCGAACTGAAAGGCACCAAAATGTCGAGCCAATCCGACAAAATCCACAAGGACAACACTTTGCCGAACCCGATGCCTTTTTCGCTGTTTGCACCACCAATCAGAGCACAGACGCCCCTGCGACAGGCAATCACCGCAGCATATCGTCGTCCCGAGCCCGAATGCCTTCCTCCCCTCGTAGAAGCGGCACGGGCGCCTTCCTGGGCGAAGGCCGATGCGGCTAAGACCGCGCGCAGCCTCATCGAAGCCCTGCGTGCCAAGCACAAGGGTACCGGGGTCGAGGGGCTTGTGCATGAATATTCTCTCTCAAGCCAGGAGGGTGTCGCCCTCATGTGCCTTGCCGAAGCCCTGCTGCGCATCCCCGACGCTGAAACCCGCGACGCATTGATCCGCGACAAGATCGCCGAGGGAGACTGGAAGTCGCATCTGGGCGGCACGAAGTCGATGTTTGTGAATGCCGCAACCTGGGGCCTTGTGGTCACCGGTAAACTGACGTCCACCGTCAACGACCGCAGCCTGGCTGCAGCGCTTACTCGTCTCATCGCGCGCGCCGGCGAGCCGGTGATCCGGCGTGGCGTCGATATGGCGATGCGCATGATGGGCGAACAGTTCGTCACCGGTGAGACGATCGACGAAGCACTGAAGCGCGCCCGGCCGCTCGAAGCCCGCGGCTTCCGCTACTCCTATGACATGCTCGGGGAAGCTGCCACAACTGCTGTAGATGCAGAACGCTATTATCGCGATTACGAGGCAGCGATCCATGCGATCGGCAAGGCCTCCAATGGCCGCGGCATATATGAAGGGCCTGGAATATCCATCAAGCTCTCGGCGCTTCATCCACGTTACGCCCGCGCTCAGGCAGACCGCGTGATGGGCGAATTGCTGCCGCGGGTAAAGCAGCTCGCGCTCCTGGCAAAGAAGTACGAGATCGGTCTCAACATCGACGCCGAGGAGGCCGACAGGCTCGAACTCTCTCTCGACCTACTCGAAGAATTGAGCCTCGACCAGGATCTCAGCGGCTGGAACGGTCTCGGTTTCGTGGTGCAGGCCTATGGCAAGCGCTCCCCCTTCGTCCTCGACTACATCATTGATCTTGCCCGCCGTTCCGGTCGCCGGATGATGGTGCGGCTGGTCAAGGGCGCCTATTGGGATGCCGAAATCAAACGCGCACAGCTCGACGGCCTTGAAGACTTTCCCGTCTTCACCCGCAAGGTTCATACCGACGTTTCCTATATTGCCTGTGCGCGCAAGCTGCTCGCTGCCGTCGATTTAGTCTTCCCTCAGTTTGCCACTCACAACGCGCAAACGCTTGCGATGATATATCATCTGGCCGGTCCGGAATTTCAGGTTGGAAAATACGAGTTCCAATGCCTGCACGGCATGGGCGAACCGCTCTATGACGAGGTCGTCGGCAAGGCCAAGCTTAATCGACCGTGCCGCATCTATGCGCCAGTCGGCACGCATGAGACCTTGCTCGCCTATCTCGTCCGCCGCCTTCTCGAAAATGGCGCAAACTCATCGTTCGTAAACCGCATCTCTGATCCAAACATCTCGGTCGATGAGCTTGTTGCAGATCCTGTGGACGTCGTCGAAGCCATGCCCGTGGTCGGCATGCCGCATGACCAGATCGCACTTCCGGCTGCGCTTTTCGGAAAGGACCGGCTCAATTCGAAGGGGATTGACCTTTCGAATGAAGCAGCCTTGTCGGAGCTTTCCGCTAATCTCGCCGCCACCCTTTCCCGATACTTCCATGCCATGCCGTTACTCGCCGACGGCTCGCAGGACGGTGAGACACGGCCGATTGCCAATCCGGCCGATCACTCCGATATCGTGGGTCACGTTACGGAGCTCAAGGTTGACGATGCGCCCAGAGTTGCACGTATGGCTGCCGATGGTGTCGCAGAATGGGCTGCGTTGTCGCCTCGTGAGCGAGCAGCCTGCCTTGATAGAGCCGCCGACATAATGCAGGCCCGCATCGAGATACTGATGGCCATCGCCATGCGAGAAGCAGGCAAGTCAGCCGCCAACGCGGTCGGCGAAGTCCGCGAAGCGATCGACTTCCTGCGCTATTATGCCGACCAGGCACGCAAGACGCTCGGTCCAGCGCATGCACCGCTCGGCGCGATCGTCTGCATCAGCCCCTGGAACTTCCCGCTGGCGATCTTCACGGGTCAGGTGGCGGCCGCCCTTGTGGCCGGCAATTCGGTGATGGCGAAACCCGCTGGCGTCACCCCGATCATCGCTTATGAA
>NZ_JABEPH010000228.1:0-9761 GCF_013004495.1 Rhizobium sp. SEMIA 4085 | reverse complement strand
GCCGAAGGCGGTCTGCCCCTCGGTCAGCAGCTCCTCGAACTGATCCAGACCCGCCTGCGCCAATCCGATTTCGTCGCTGTGTCTGTCGTTGCGTGGCTGCGGTTGATAGCCTGCAGCACCTGAGCCGATTGCCGGAATGCTAAACGACGAATTGCTGTTAGACGACATATTGCTGTAGGACGAGGCACTCCGGCCACCTGCCGCACCGTATGACGGCTGGCGTCGATTGGCAAAGAAGCGCATGGCAAGCATGACTGCGCCGAAGATCAGGGCAATCTGCAGCAGCATGCCGAGGAACCCGAAGCCGCCACCGAAACCGTGGCCGAGGAGCATGCCGAGCAGCCCGCCGGCTATCAGGCCGCCTATCATCGAACGGCCAAAGCCGCCGAAGAGACCGCCAGATCGCTGCGCGTTAACAGGCTGTTGGGCGGTAGCGGGGGTCTGTGGGCGCGGCGTCATCGAACGCTCCATCGGCGCGGCCGGAGCAGGCGCGGTGCGTGTGACCGGTGGCGCCTGGAAGGTGCGCGTTCCCCGGCTGCCGAATCCGCCAAAACCGCCGGCGCGGCGCGCCTCGGCATCGCTATAGGCAGCAAAAACGGAAGCGCTCGTCAGAACGGCTATCGCCGCAATCTTGGCAAAACGCGAAACGGCACTCTGCATCGTATCTCCTGTCATGCAACAACCATGGCATGTTTGCGAGCTAATATAGGTGTTCTCTTGACAATTTGAAGTTCGCCGCCGCGACTTATTGGCAGACATCGACCCATTTGGCTCTGGTGAGTTCGGCCAGCCGCTCCGTCGCGATACGGACCGCCGAATGCGTGGAACCGGCCGCCGGCACGACTTCGTCGAAACGCTTCAATGAAACATCGCAATAGACTGGAAGTGGGACGGGCAATCCAAAGGGGCAGACACCGCCCACCGGATGGCTGGTGACTTCCAGAACTTCTTCCGGTCCAAGCATGCGGCCCTTGCCGCCGAATGCATCCTTGAATTTTCGATTGTCGAGGCGAGCCGTGCCGCTTGCGACAACGAGCATCGTCTCATCACCGACCCTGAGGCAGATCGTCTTGGCGATCTGCCCCGGCTCGACTCCGTGCGCTTCGGCCGCAAGCGCCACCGTCGAAGAGCTTTCGGCGGTTTCGATGATTTCGATCTCAGGTGCATGTGCGCTGAAAAATGCGCGGACGGATTCAAAGCTCATGGGCGTACAGGACCAGAACGATCGGGATCTAAATGACCTTGGAAAGTATCTGATGCACGAGGAATTTCAATCGCATTTCGAACCTGAATGCACTTGCGAACCGTCCGGTTTTCTGAGCTTCTTTGTCGCGCCGAAAGACATTTAAGGGAGGAAGGCGATGCGGCGCGTTGATTGCCATATGCATTTCTGGACGCTGGCGATGGAGCCTTACTATTCGCTGTGGATGTCGCAGGATGACAAGGTGCTTTATCGTGACTATGGGCCGCGCGATGCCGCTCCGCTCATGGAGAAGAACAATGTCGAGGGCGTCGTTGTCGTATCGGCTGCGTCTTCTGTTCATGAAACCGGCTATCTTCTCGGTCTTGCCGACGGCCGGGATTTCATCAAGGGCGTTGTTGCCTGGCTTGATCTTCTCGCGCCGACGGCCACCGACGACCTTGGGAACTGGGCACGCTTCGCGAAGCTGAAGAGCATCCGTCCCTATCTTCAGGATCTGCCTGAAGAAGATTGGATCCTGAAAAAAGAGCTCGATCCGGCTTTCCGCGCCATGATCGACCATGGACTGCGGTTTGACGCACTGATCAAGCCGCGACATATCCTCAACACGGTGAGGTTTATCGAGCGCTATCCCGATCTGCCGGTGATCGTCGATCATATGGCCAAGCCCGAAATCGGAAGCGGCAACTTTGAACCCTGGCGGCGCGACATGGAACGCTTCCGTGATCTCGACCATGTACATTGCAAGATCTCCGGTATCGTGACCGAGGACGGGCCGGATTGGACGCCGGAGCGGCTTCAACCTTATCTCGAGACGGTGTTCGACATTTTCGGACCCGATCGCCTCGTCTTCGGCAGCGACTGGCCTGTCGTCAATCTCGTCGCGGATTACAGCCGCTGGATCGAGACGCTCGATCGCGCCATGAAGAGCCTGCCCGCCGCCGACCAGCAAAAGATCTGGGCGTCAAACGGTGAGCGATTTTACGGGCTTTGACACGGTCGACATGAAACCTATCGCGCAGCGCTTGTGCGCCCGGTTTCTGTTGCCCATCGGCGCTGTTGTCGACATGAAATGCTCGTTGCAAGAAAGGCTATCATGACTCATCTCTGACCTACTGCCGTTTCGCCTGCCGCGCACTACAGCCGCGGGCGCGCAGCGGGGGGCGATGCTGGTGGCTGCAGATTTCATCATGCAGCGCGTGACCGGCAATCCGATTGCCGGTCTGGAGGTCGCTCCGCATTTTGCGAGATTGATGGGCTTCCCGAAACCGGCGCATCAGCTTGCCACGAGCATCCTCATCGGTGCTACCGTTTTGATCTGCGCCGCGCGTCCCCATCTATCCCATTAGGTTCCCATATGGCTCTTTGCAGCTGATTGGCGGGCCCATATCTGATTTGGCTGCTCAAGGCGGCACGTCTGTAGCGGCTTGAGGTTCATGGGGCACGCATCCTACTCAGTATGCGGGGGTGCGTCGGCGGCCCCGCCCGGATCGGCTCCAAATGGATGATCAATGTAAAACCCCCAGGTTCCATCGGGTAGCCGGC
Source organism: Rhizobium sp. SEMIA 4085 (assembly GCF_013004495.1). Classification (NCBI taxonomy): domain Bacteria; kingdom Pseudomonadati; phylum Pseudomonadota; class Alphaproteobacteria; order Hyphomicrobiales; family Rhizobiaceae; genus Rhizobium; species Rhizobium sp. SEMIA 4085. Next base: position 7,015 of record NZ_JABEPH010000228.1, on the reverse strand, counting down.
GGTGAACTTCCATGCCGTGGTGATGCACTCCGGTCGGTTGGCCGTCGTCGTTTATGCCCTTGATGAGCCACTGCGAACGGGTCATGGCAAAATCTCCGGCGATCGTGGTGTGGTGGGTGACAACATCCATGTGCGGCTTGAGGCCGATATAGGCAGCCATGGTACGGCGGATGCCATCGGCCCCGCGGGCAATCTTGGTCCCGCCGTGGACTTCATCGACCTCGATGATGGAGGCTTCCGGGTGATACATCGCCGCCGCCGCTTCGACATCATGAGCGTTGAAAGCGCGGGCGAGCCAGAGGTTGCAGAGTTCAGGGGATGGGGCGCCCATAGACAGTCTCCTTCTATTTCGAGACACTTAAGTGATTTAACTCAACTAACACTGGAGGATTGGATGCTCGCCTTTTCAGGCCGCCACCTGCATTCCTTCGGCTGTCATCGCTGCCCGAACTGTCGGGCGCGCACCGGCGGGGGCCATGAAGTCGCCGAGACGCGGGAAAGCGATGAGATCGACCTTGGTGAAATCGGACCAGCCGGCGACGGTGAAGAGGTAGGCGTCCGCGGCAGTAAATCGGTCGCCCAACAGGAAGGGTCCGCTCCTGGCAAGATGATTCTCGACGAAATCAAGACGCTCGGCGATCTTCCTGAGCGATACGTCCTGCGCCTGAGTTCCATATTCACGGTGAAAACAGCAAGGGGCTGTAAATTCTGTGAAGCTCGGTCGCGATAAAATTCAGCCAGGCCTGGAAGCGATATCGCTCTGGCGAGCCTAGCACCGGAACCAGACCGGCATCCGGCTTGAGGTCGGCAAGAAACTGGATGATGGCGACACCCTCGGTAAGAACCGAGCCGTCGTCGAACTCTAAAACCGGAGCGTAGAGGTTGGGATTGATTGTCACGAAATCCACACCCGCTTCGCTCAGGTGTGGCGTCTTTCGGATATCCACCCGCTCCAAGTTCGAGCGTAACTCGTCGTGCTTCCAGGGCGACGATGTGGGGAGATAGCGCACAGGTTCCGGGGGCGTAGTAGAGAGTTTCACTGCTACTCCTTTCGGTTGAAGTCACGTCTTTTCCCGCGTGCTGTCACGGTTCGACGAGACCCTAGGTCATTCGACAAGCACAAAGATACGCCCAACATTGGTGCAAAGCTCGTTGGCATTTTGCCAGCCTCGTTTGCATCCCTGCAAGTGCGCTATATGTTAGGAACCGCGAGTACCGCGAGTGGAGACTGGAATGGATGACTGGAACGAGCTGCGGCTCGTCTTGGCGGTGCATAGGACGGGCGGTCTTACAGCGACGGCGGGCGCGCTCAGCATCGATCACTCGACCGTGTTTCGACGCTTGAACGCGCTGGAAAAGAGACTTGGCGTGCGATTGTTCGAACGCCTACCGGGCGGATCGTATCAGGTGACGCCTGCCGGCGAACGGATGGCCGCCGCCGCCGAGCGCATGGAGTACGAGATGCTTTCGCTCGATCGCGATCTCGCGGGCCGCGATCATCGGCTCTCCGGCAGGCTGCGCATCACCTCCTCCGAAACACTTGCATACAGCATGCTGACACGGCATATCGCAGCGTTCCGTCAGGCTTACCCTGGCATTGTCGTCGAGCTCTTGATCGATAATCGCGTGCTGAGCCTGTCCCGCCGCGAGGCTGATATCGCGCTCCGTCCGGTCCGTCCGAAGGAGGGTGATCTTTGGGGGCGTAAACTCGCTGACGTCGGCTGGACGCTTACGCATCGCCAGCGGTTCTCGACGCTATCGGCGGACCGTTAACGCGCGGTGAGGATGTGGTCGGGCATCCGCTGATCGGATGGGAAGAACATACTGCCGGGATCGCGGCCGCTGACTGGCTCGGCAGTCGCGCGTCGGGCGTCGGGCGTTGCCTTCGTCTACCGAACGAACAGTCTGGTCAATCAGTTGATCGCTGCCAAAGCCGGGATAGGCGTTGCCCTGCTTCCCTGCTATCTCGGCGACGGTCATCGCGCACTGGTGCGCGCACTTGCTGATCCTATCCCGGAATTATCAGGCGAGCTCTGGATCGTGACCCATACCGACCTGAAAGGGACTGCTCGCGTGCGCGCGTTCTTCGACGTTGTTGGCGAGGGCCTTGTCGGCGAGCGCGCGGTGTTTCAAGGCAAACCGACATAAGGAAGAAAAGCTGTCAATCGCCAGAAGGCTCGCCGCGTTGATTTCGGCAACGTCGAATTGCGCGAGGCGAGCATCCCGGCACCTGTCGCGTCTATGGCGCGCACAGATCTGGCTGGCGTCCAAAACTGCGAGTAGCACTGCCAGCCAGCCTTGCCGCTCATCCAGGGCGGCGCGCGCATGGCCCGCCCCACCATCGACGCTGACCTCGACCTCGATGATGCCGCGGTTTGTGAAGGAAAAGCGGAACGGCTCTCGCCGATCCGCTTAAAAGGTCAATTGCGTCAGCTCTTTAGGCTAGAGATGCGGCCACACTTCCAGGACGCCTCGATGAATCATGTCGAGGGAGACATAAAGGATAATGAGCAGGCCGACATAGGCGATCCAGCGATGGCGGTTGAGCAGGCGGGCGATGATGTTCGCCGCGACACCCATCATAGCGATCGAGAGCGCAAGGCCCAGGATAAGCACGGTCGGGTGGTCGCGTGCGGCACCGGCAACGGCCAGCACGTTGTCGAGCGACATCGACACGTCGGCGACGACGATCTGGGTTGCAGCTTGCATGAAAGTCTTCTTAGGTCCGGTGGACGCTTCGCCTTCCAGACCAATCTCCCCGCCGTTTGCGTGCTGGGAGCGAAGCTCGCGCCACATCTTCCAGCAGACCCAGAGCAGGAGCAGACCACCGGCAAGCAGCAAGCCGACGATGCTCAAGAGCTGAACCGTCACGGATGCAAAAAGAATGCGCAAAACGGTGGCGGCGAGAATGCCGACCAGAATGGCCTTCTTGCGCTGTACGACCGGAAGCCCGGCTGCAGCAAGGCCAATGACGACGGCGTTGTCGCCGGCAAGAACAAGATCGATCGCGATGACCTGCAGGAGTGCAGTCAGGCCCGCAGCAGTAAAGATTTCCATGGAAACGTCCCCAGAATGCCTTTTAGAAGCGTGCTAGTGTCCCCGGAACGCCACGTCAACCATGAATGACGCAGGGTCAAGCAAATGCGAAGCGGGGAAGCCGCTCTGTCCCCAAGTTTTTAGGGACGCGCGTACCAGCAAATTCAGTGCTTCAGCTTGATGATGATCTCCCGGTATTCGTCGGCAATGGCAATCGCTGCCTTTACAACGATCGGACTGATCGATTTGTGATCAATCGCCAGGCGGCAGGTTTCGAAGACGCCGCGTAGTTCGTTTTCGATATCCGAGAGATGGGGATATTTCTGCACCAGAAGATGGGGTAGAATCTTAGCCTTTTCCTTCATAGGTTTGGTTTCATTGGGAAAACTCTGCGGGTCGGCGATCACCTCCCGGATTGCGTCTTCAAGACGCCATGTCGCACCAATCATATCCGTGACTGACACCGTCATATCTTCTCCTGCCCGCGCGCCATTCTTCCGATGGGTATTAAGACGCAATCCTTGTGCCAGATTGACCAAAGTCGCTGCTGGGACGGGACGGCGGTGGCAGGCCGCATTCAGGGCCGGGATTTTGCCCTGACCTTTTTGTTTGTCATTGTTTCTTCTTCTTTGCTTCGTCGTCGACGAGCTCGTACCACATGGCGTTGAGGACGGCGAAGGCGGCCGCCAGCGGCAGCCCGAGCATCCATGCGAAGTACCACATCTTCTTGTCTCCCTCAGTAGGCGTGTCCGCTTTTGTCGGTAACCGACTTTTCGTCGACTTTGCCCCACAGCACTTTGTAGACCCAGGCAGTGTAAGCGGCGACAATCGGCAGAAAGATCAGCGAAACGACGAGCATGATGAAAAGCGTCATATGGCTCGAGGAAGCATCCCAGACCGTCAGGCTTGATCGCGGATCGAGCGAGGAGGGCAGAATGAAGGGAAACATCGAGACGCCGACCGTTGCGATGATGCCGAAGATCGAGAGCTTGCTGAAGAGCAGGGTCGAGACCTCGCGCCTCGCCCGCATTGCCGTAAACGAAAGCGCCGCACCCAGCAAGCCGAGTAGCGGAGCAATCGCCAGCCACGGATAGGTGCTGTAGTTCGCAAGCCACGAACCGTCATGCTGCGCCGTTTTCAAGAGCGGATTTGACGGACCGGCCGGGCTGATGGTGCTGGTGATGCGATAGCCATCAATGCCAAGCGCCAGGAAAAGGCCGCCAAGGCCGAAGAGTACGACAACGCAAAGGGCAGCGATACTTCCATAGTTTCTGGCGCGCTCGGCAACGGGACCGCTCGCCTTCAGCACCAGCCAGGATGCGCCGTGCAGCACGAGCATGGCGACCGAGAGCAAGCCGCAAAGCAGCGCATATGGATTGAGAAGGCCGAAGAATGAGCCTTCGTAAAAAATGCGCATGTCGTCGGCAAAACGGAAAGGCACTCCCTGCAGCACATTGCCGACGGCAACGCCGAAGATCAGCGACGGTACGAAGCCGCCGATGAACAGCGCCCAGTCCCAGTTGTTGCGCCAGCGCGCACTATCACGCTTCGAACGGTACTTGAAGCCGACCGGGCGCAAGATGAGCGCAAAGAGGACCGCGAACATGGCGAGATAAAAGCTTGAGAAGGAAACGGCATAGAGCGGCGGCCACGCGGCGAAGATCGAGCCGCCCCCAAGGATCAGCCAGACCTGATTGCCTTCCCAGACCGGCCCGATCGTGTTGATTGCGATACGGCGTTCCGTGTCGGTCTTCGCGACAAAGGGCAACAGCGTGCCGACACCTAGATCGAAGCCGTCGGTTGCCGCAAAGCCGATCAGCAATACGCCAAGCAGCAGCCACCAGATGACGCGCAGGGTTTCGTAGTCGATGAGTTGATGAAGGATCATGGCGATCACTCCGCTGCTGGTACGAGGGTTTCGGAAATAAGTGCGGCGTCTGGCTCCTCATCCGGATCGGGCCCTTGCCGGATCGCTTTGATCATCAGGCTCATTTCGACGACGATGAGCGTCGTATAAAGTGCGGCAAAGCCGATGATGGTGAGGAGCACCGTGCTTGCCCCCAGGCTGGAAACTGCCATCGCCGTCGGCAGCACCCCTTCGATGACCCAGGGCTGGCGGCCGACCTCGGCCACGATCCAACCCGCCTCGATGGCAATCCAAGGAAGTGGTATGGCGAAAACGGCGACCTTCAGGAGCAGCGGATATTTGTCGAGGTGGCGGCGGGCCGACAGCCAGAAGAAGATCGCCGTCAGGAGGATGAAGAACATGCCGAGCCCGACCATTATGCGGAACGACCAAAAAAGGGTCGGTACATGCGGGATCGTGTCGCGTGCAGCCTGGGCAATCTGTTCATCTGTTGCCTGGCGCGGATCATCGACATAGCGCTTCAATAGAAGTGCATAGCCGAGCTGGTGGCCCAGGTCGTCGAAGGAGCTACGAACCTCCTGTGCAATGCCGGCCGGTGTTGAAGCCGCGCGGATTTGCATCAGCGCATCGTAGGCCTTGATGCCTTCGCGGATACGCGTTTCGGCCTGCTGTTCAAGCTTGTCGATCCCTGGAATTTCGGTGGTCAGCGAGCGTGTCCCGATCAGCCCCATGACCCATGGGATATGGACGGCGAAATGCGTCTCACGCGATTGCTGGTCTGGAAAGCCGAAGGCCGTGAAGGCTGCAGGCGCCGGTTCCGTTTCCCACATAGCCTCGATTGCGGCGAGCTTCATTTTTTGGTTTTCCGTTGCCAGATAGCCGCTCTCGTCGCCGAGTACGACCACCGAGAGAGCTGAGGCAAGTCCGAAGGAGGCGGCCACCGTCATCGAGCGCTTGGCAAGCTCGATATGGCGTCCTCTCAGCAGGTACCACGCCGAGACACCGAGCACGAAGATCGAGGCACAGACGTAGCCGGCAGAAACCGTATGCACGAACTTCGCTTGCGCGACCGGATTGAAGACCACGTCGAAGAAGCTCGTAATCTCCATGCGCATGGTCTGCGGGTTGAGCGCCGAGCCGACCGGGTTCTGCATCCAGCCATTGGCGATCAGAATCCAGAGCGCCGAGAAGTTGGAGCCGAGCGCCACGGCCCAGGTGGCAACCAGATGCCCCACTTTGGACAGCTTGTCCCAGCCGAAGAAGAAGAGGCCGACGAAAGTCGCTTCCAGAAAGAAGGCCATCAGCCCTTCGATCGCCAGCGGCGCACCGAAGATGTCGCCGACATAATAGCTGTAATAGCTCCAGTTCATACCGAACTGGAACTCCATGACGATGCCGGTCGCCACGCCCAGTACGAAGTTGATGCCGAAGAGCGTGCCCCAGAATTTCGTCATCTGCCGCCAGATCTGCCTGCCGGTCATCACATAGGTCGTTTCCATGATCGCGAGCAGCACCGACAGCCCGAGCGTCAACGGCACGAACAGGAAGTGATAAAGCGCCGTCAGGGCGAACTGGAAGCGCGATAGCGCGACGATATCTAGTTCCATTGTTTTTCTTCCCACGGTCCCAGAGGATTCGAACGGGCGCCGCCGGCGTCCGCGGTAAGCGCAGCACTCAATCCGGCCTTAGCCGCTCGAGCGCTCTTTCGAACGCCGCCTCTCCACGGCGCGATAGTTCTGTAATACGACCGTCTTTGATGACTGCGATCTGATCGGCGATCGCAGCCTCCCGGCGGGCATGGCATGCAATGACGAGGGAACGGCCATACGCCCGGTCCTTGAGGCGGGACATGACGTCGCTTGCCGGTGCGCTGTCGAGACCTTCCGTCGCTTCAGCGAGCAGCCAAAGCGGCGTGTCGCGAAGGAAGAGGCGTGCAAGCGCCAGACGACGGGACTGGCCGCCGGAAAGACCGAAACCGCCTTCGCCAAGAGGTGTGCCGAGCCCTTTCGGCAAAGCCTCGACTTCCGAAAGCAGACCCGCAGCGACAAGCGCTTCGCGCAACTCCGCGTCGCTTGCCTCCGGCGTGGCGCGCCGCCCGTTTCAGCTCAGCGT